>NZ_CBRA020000068.1:0-4619 GCF_000469945.2 Paenibacillus sp. P22
TCCGCTTTCCAAGTTCAACGTCCGGCCGACTGCATCGCGGATCCCATATCCCCCGCCGAAGGTCCTTAAGGCTCGCGTGAAGMWKGTCGAGCGGCACCGCCGCCTGCTGATGGGCGACGGGCCGCGCCGCCACATCCGCCGACGCTTGCCGGATCAGCTCGAGATCTCCGTCGCGGAGTCCGCCTTCCCGGTGCCATACGACCAGCGCCGGCGTGCCGTCGTTCGAGGCGAATTCGCGGCTGAGCACCTCCTCTGCCTGAACGGAAGCGACATGCTTGCCGAAGTTGGGCGCGTTCTCGTCGACCTCGCTCCTTACGCCAGGAAGAAGCAGGCTGAGCAGGGCGGCCATCACGATCCATGCCGCCAGCGTCATCCACTTGCTCCGCCTGCCGGCGACAGCTTCCATCCATCGGTTCATAAGCCTCATCCTTTCGGTTCTGCATTCCGCCCCCGGTATGACCCCGAGCACGAAATCATGATAAAATAAGCTAGCCCGACTCGAAATGCATGATCGGGCAAACAAGATAACAGCCAAAGGAAAGTCCTGTTTTCATTATATATACCGTAGGGTTAATTTTCAACGGATACCGATTTTCATAGAAAGGAGAGCTTCTTTTGTCAAAATTTTCCCATGCCGATTCCGATAAAGAAGGAACGCGCCGCGCGCCGGGCCGGCCGAAGGCGGAAGAGCGCGGAACTCCCGTCCGGGACCTCGTGCTGCAGGCCGCATCCGTCCTGTTCATGGAGCAGGGCTACGAGGCCGTATCGCTGAACCAGATCGCCGAGCAGTGCGGCGTCACCAAAGCATCGGTATACTATCATTTTACGAGCAAGCCGGTCCTGTTCACCGCCTCCGTCACCGATATGCTGCGCAAGGCCAAGGCCGGAACAGAAAGGCTGCTGGAAAGCGGCGGATCGTTGCGGGAGAGGCTGCTCCGCATCGCCCAGGTCCGGCTGGCCCGAAGCCAGCATGCCGAGTTCGAAACGCTGATGCGGGAAGCGTCCCACTGGCTGACGGCGGAGCAGAAAAATGAGATCCGCGAAGCCGAGGACCATCTCCACCAGCTTCTTGCCGTCCATTTCCGCAAAGCTGTCGATGCCGGAGAAGTAAAAAAGGGCAACCCTCTTCTGATGGCTCATCTCTATACCGCCCTGCTGATGATCGGCAACCGGGAAGCGGCGCAAGGGATGTACGGCTCCATCGACGAGCTGGCCGATCAGATGATGGATCTATTCTGGTCCGGCATCGATTCCGAACGTACGCAAGAGAAAGCGTGATGGTCCAAATCGTCTGCCGGCACCCGATCCTGAAGGTCATCTTGGCTATGTGAGGAGAGAAAAAGCAGGACATGTCGATCAAACTGAAGCTATCCGCTCTCATATCGTCAGTCGTTGTCCTGATTTTGGCATTGAACCTGCTCGTTTTCTCCCTGTATTCGACCGGGCAGCAGGACAAAGCGGTCGAGCAGCAAATCCGTACGGCCGCCGATCAGATCCGCTTCTCCATGACGCCGACGCTGCGGACGGCTTATTACCTCGATGCCGCCGTCTCGGAGCGGATGCGTGTGGCATCCATTGCCGCCATCGGCCTGCTGGGACCCCGCTTGGCCGACGTCGCCCCATCCACCCTGCTGGAAAGCGCGGCCAAGCTCAACCTGAGCTCCCTGTCGCTCGTTCAGCGCGAATACGGCGGCAAGATTGCAATCAAGGCCTCGTCCGATTCCGATCTGGAGGGCAAGACGATCGGCTCCGACAGCCTCAACGGCAAGGTCGTCAGCGACCTGATCGGCAGCAGATATGCGTATGTCGACCGGGGAACGAGCCTCCAGAACTACTGGTGCGATTCGCTCTTCTACTCCGAGAGAGGCTACAAATCCAAGCTGAGCTTCTATTACGACGGAACCGCCGACTACGTCGTGCGGATCTCCTACAATGTGCAGCCGATGGTCGACAAGCTGACCCCGATCCAGGACAACAGCAGCATCGACGATATGATTCTCGACTCGCCGGGTCTGGTCGAAATTACAGGCATCAATGCGGATCTGGTGCCCGGTTCGGACAGCGGCCAGCCTTCCGAGCTGCAGCAGGCATTTCCGGACAACGCCATGGAGTTCGGGTCATACCGCTATGTCGACAGAGAGAACGATTATGCCTTGATGGAAAAGGCCAGCCAGACAGGCCGGCCGGTGTACAACAAAACCGAGCTGCTCGGCAAAAAGCTGCTGCGGGGCTATATCCCCTTCAATGTAGACTCCATCCGCAGCTACGTCATCATCGTTTCCCTGGATACCTCCTTGTACGGAGAGTCGCTGAACAAGCAGTTCTTCCTGCTGCTCGCCATATCGATCACGCTGCTGATCGTCGCCATCTCGGCCAGCTACCTGATCTCCGGCGTCGCCTTGCGGAAGCTGAAGCTCGTCATTCGAAGGGTCAACGCGGTGGCCAAGGGAGACTTCAACAAGCCGATCCGCCTCAGCAGCAACGACGAGATCGGCGAGCTGGCTCAAAGCGTCAACCTCATGGCTTCCAATATGAGCGCATATACGAGCAGGCTCAAGGAGTCGGCGGAGGAGCTCCGCCACACCAAGGAGCATCTGGAATCCCTCGTCAGGCATACGAAGGACGCCATCCATACGTACGGCCTCGACGGGAGGCTCATGAGCGCGAACCGCGCCTTCGAAACGATGCTGGGATGGTCGGAGCAGGAGCTCATGGATGATCGTTCGCCTGCCTCTTTCCCGCCCGTGAACGAGGAGGAAATACGCCGAATGATCGCAAGCGTGCTGAATGGGGTCGCCTATATCGACGCGGAGACCACGCTCGAGACCAAATTCGGAGCCCGCATCGACGTGAGCACGACGGCCTCGCCGATTCGAGACCATGACGGGACGATCGTCGCGGTATCCTGCATTTCCCGGAACGTGACGAACCGCAAGCATACCGAAGAGCTGCTGCGGCGGACGGAGAAGCTCTCCGTCGTCGGACAGCTGGCAGCCGGTGTCGCCCACGAGATCCGCAATCCGCTGACGACGCTGCGCGGCTTCGTGCAAATGCAGATGGAGGGCAAGGAGCTGAGTCCGTACTTCCTGTCGATCATGCTTTCGGAGCTGGACCGGATCAACTTCATCGTCAGCGAGTTTCTTGTGCTGTCCAAGCCCCAGGCCAATCATTACCACAAGCAGCGCATCGCGCCGATGCTGGAGGATATGGCGCTCCTCCTGGAGCCGGAAGCCAATCTGTCCGGAGCCGCCATCGAGCTCAATCTGGATAGCGGCCTCCCCCCGATTCTATGCGAGCCGAACCAGATGAAGCAGGTGTTCGTCAACGTCATCAAAAACGGCATCGAGTCCATGGCGGAGACGGGCGGCGTGCTGAAAATCGGCTTGCATCCGGACGATGCCGGATATGCCGTTGTCACGGTCGAAGACCAGGGAAGCGGAATTTCCGAGGAAGACCTGCTTCGTCTGGGCGAGCCGTTCTTCACCAGCAAGGAAGGCGGCAACGGGCTCGGGCTCATGGTCAGCCAGCGCATCGTCAGCAATCATAAAGGCACATTCGCCATCCGCAGCCGTATCGGCCATGGAACTGTCGTCCGCATCAGCCTGCCCGTCCTCTCCGAATGATCCTCCCGCTCTCCCGGGATACTAGGCACAGACAAGCTGCTGCCGCAGCATCTGGGAGGGCGGAAATCATGAAAACGATAGTCAGCATTGCCGCAGAGGATTGGCGGCGGATCGGACGGAACTGGACCGCCTGCGTCATCCTGGGAGGCCTCGCCCTGCTCCCCTCCTTGTACGCCTGGTTCAATATTCTCGCCTCGTGGGACCCGTACGGACGCACGTCCGAAATTCCGTTCGCCGTCGTCAACGAGGATGCCGGATACCGGCTCAGTCCGGCGCTTGGCGCCGCAGCGGGTGGAGAAGCGGGCGGCATGCTCCGGGCCGGCGACGAAATCGTCAAGGCGCTGCGCGCCAATCCTTCGATCGGCTGGCATTTTGTCGGCGGGAAGGAAGCGCTGGACGGCGTTCGGGACGGCACTTATTATGCCAGCATCCTCATTCCGCCGAACTTCTCCGAGCGGATGGCCAGCATCCTCTCGCCCAAGCCACTGCGGGCGGAGATTACGTATACCGTCAATGAAAAAATCAATGCGATCGCTCCCAAGATCACCTCTTCAGGAACGAATACGATCATCAAGAATTTCACCGAGCAATTCTCCGAAACGGTGAACGGCACGATCTTCCGCCTGTTCAACGAGCTTGGCACCGAGCTCGAACGGGAACGGCCGGCGATCGAGCATGCGGAGCAGCTCGTGTACCGGCTGGAGAAGGAGCTGCCCGAGGTGAACCGGATCGCTGCCGTCGCCCGGAAGGATCTGGGCAAGACCGCCCAGCTCACGGCGGAGGCGCAGAAAGCGCTCCCGTTCGCCGAGAAGCTGACCCGGGAAGGCTCCCGCTTCGCGGACGGAGCCGGGACGTTCCTGCAGCACGGCAGCGAGGCGCTTCAGGCGGTATCTCCCGCCGTGAAGCAGAATTTGCTGCTCGTGCAGCAGGCTGCGGCGGCGCTGGAGGCAGCCGCAGCCGAGCTTGGCGAAGGCGGTGCGGACCATTCCGCCCGCG
>NZ_CBRA020000069.1:0-16174 GCF_000469945.2 Paenibacillus sp. P22
CGAAGGCCGCCGGAGTGGCATARTGGAGGCTGATTTAGCATGTATCGTAACGTAAGGATCATCGGCATTTTCTGGAGCGTTTTTTTCGCAGCGGCCTTGATATTCGGTTCCATGAGCTCACCGTTGTCGGCAGCTTCGGCTGACGGAGCCAAAACATCGCCTCCTCCTCCGGTATTCTCCACCTTTGGTTACTACGACAGTTATACCTATCTCGGCTATGGCAATGAATCTATCTATTCCGAAAAAGGAGTCATAACATTAACGGCGATGACCCAGTCCAAAACGACGGTCTCGGAATTAGGCGCTACCTTCCAGCTGCAAAAGTGGACGGGAACCCAATGGATCGACTCTGGAGTGCTAGCTACATTGAGTTCCAAAGATACGAACGTATTCCAGAATTCCGTCCTCCGCACAGGTGAAACAGGGTACTACTACCGCGGCAAGATCGTACACTTCGTCAAAAACGGTTCCGTGACCGAGCAGGCGTCGGCCTACACCGCCAACCTTCTCTGCAGCTAAGACTTAATTCATTATTCCATAACAAAAATAAGCGGAGTTCAACATAACGACTCCGCTTTTCTTATGAGGAAAGTCTTCACAATCGACTAGAACGCTATCACGCGAGAGGGGATTGACTGCGTATGTTTGAACTGATTAGAGACGTCGTGAACGAGTGGGATCCCTTTAATCTGTTGCGATCATACTGCTGTCCTCCCGATGAATACAAGCACGAGGTGAGGGCAATCGTGTGCCACATTCATGATAATATAACTGCCGAGGAGCTTTCCTTCCGCATCAGCGCCATCTTCAGCAACCACTTCGGAGAGAGCGAAAAATGCAAAGGCACGCTTCGCGTCGCTCAAAAGATTATCGAAGGTTTAAGACATCAAGGCCTGTTGCCGCGGCTTCGTCCCGAACCCCTGCCCTTCAATCCTTCCTCCTCTCAATAGATATCTTCGGCTATCTGCGTAATTTCTTCCGGAGATAACTCTCCGTATATCAAGATAAACAGATCGCTCTTCATGTATTCAAGGCTCACTCCCATGTCATTTTCCGAGTGAAAGAGATACCCATTAATGCCGTCGATTTTGATTTCCTGATAATCCGCTTTGCCGTTGAGTTCGCCGCCTGTTGTGACCAATTCACCCGCCCTGACCTTCCGCACCGTGACCGTGAATATCTTGCCCTCGCCATTGCTGTAGTTCAGAATGGCGCTTTCCGACTTGCCTTTTTTGCTGCTTAGAATCATGGCTTCTTTCAGCTCGTACCCATCAGGGACATAATTCATCGCGGGGAACTCCATATCCGCATGCGCTTTGGCATCCTTCAGGCTGTGGAAGCTTTGCTGCTCGGTTGCTCCGCCCGGCTCATCGGTGCTGCCCTCCGGCCCCGAATGCTCCGGAGGGGGCGCCGTTTTCGGTTTGACCGCATTGTCGCCGTCCGATCCGAAGATCAGCTTCACGACGTCATCCTGGATGGACTTGACCGCATGGAAGAAAGGAAACGCCTGCGATTGCACTGGAGCTCCCAACAGGACTGCTCCTACCAGTAACGAAGCTGCGATATAAGGAAGCATCTTCATCCGGGAACGCCTTTTTGCCCTGCGTCCAAGCTGCTTCTTGACCTTCATCCAGGATATCTCCGGATCGGGCACGAATTCATGCTTGCCGGAGGCCTCGGCTATCGCCCGGTCGAACAACTGGTCGAATTCTTCGTCGCTTTTCATTTTTCCGCCTCCCATTCCTTCAAAAATCTCTTCCTCATCGCTTCCCTCACCCGGAAAAGCTTGTATTTCACCGTTTCTTCCGTCGTGTCCAGCCTGAGGGCGATTTCCTTGTAGCTTAGGTCCCGCTTCCAGCGAAGCTCGATCAAGGATTTGTATTCGGGCTTGATGTCCTCGAGATACTTCTCCAGAGCCTCTATCATAAGCTTGAGCTCGATTTGGCTTTCGATGTCGCCTGCTTCCGTCGCGTAAACGGGGCTTTCGTTAATGTAAACATGATCCGAATCCATTTCGTTGCGATTTTTTTTCGATTTTTTGAAAAAATCATAAACCGTATTTTTTTACGACAACATGAATCCAAGCCTTCAGCTTGGCTTCGTTTTCCGCCGCCGGCCTCTTCTTGATTACTTTGAGGAAGGAAATCTGGATGATGTCCTCCGCTGTCGCATGATCCTTGACCATGTAGATGATCGGAGAATAAACGAGTTTATAGTATTCCATGTATATCTCTCTCTGGAGATCCGGGTTCAATGCAACAAAATCGTCTGTAGCGATGAAAAAGAGTTTGCTTTCCATTACTGCCACGTTCCCCCATGTAAGAATAGTCAGCCTGACCATGAAGATAATAATTCGAATAAAATTCCAGATTTATTGAATAATAAATTGAAAACCCGACATTTTCCGTGTTTGTTTCCTTCTATGTCCATGAACGGAATACCTTCCGGAACGGCTGAAATGGAATCTCTCCAGCTCAAAAAAACCTGCCCCCATGGACAGGTTTTCTAACCTTATACAGATGGAATCGGCATTCGGGTCGGACCGAAGCCCTGCTTGCAAAGAAAGGCTCAGCAATCCGCCGCCACCCGGAAGCCGGCATTGCCCATGGAGCTGTCCGGCGTATTGGAGCTGCGCGCCGCTACGCGGTACCGGTTGCAGTAGGAGCGGTGGCATAGGTAGGACCCGCCCCGGATGGATTTTTTGCCGGTATCCTCCGCGTAGAAGGGATTTACCTCCTTCGTCTGGCGATGGTAATCGGGGGCGAACCAATCCCGGCACCATTCCCACACATTGCCGGCCATATTGTACAAGCCATATCCGTTGGGAAGGTAGGCATGGACGGGGGCGGTTCCGACGTAACCGTCGCCGGCATTGTTTTTGACAGGAAATTTCCCTTGCCAGATATTGCAGCGATGTTCTCCATCCGGCTTCAGCAGATCTCCCCATGGATATGTTCTGCCCTCGAGACCGCCGCGGGCGGCGTATTCCCACTCCGCTTCGCTGGGAAGCCTCGTGCCGGACCAGGAACAGAACGCCTGCGCGTCATTCCAGGATACATGCACGGCAGGATGGTCGCCGCGATCGCGGATAGTGGAATCCGGTCCCTCCGGCGCTCTCCAGCTGGCACCTTCCACGACCAGCCACCAGGGAACGCCGGCCGGAACGCGGCTTACCCGGCGTCCGATCTCTTCGGATACGAGCAGCTGGAACACGAACGACCAGCCGAACGCCTCCGCCTCCGTGACGTATCCGGTGTCGCGGACAAAGGCTGCGAACTGGGCATTGGTGACTGCATAAGGCGCGATTCGAAACGGATCGAGCGTCACGCTCCGCGACGGACCCTCTCCATCAGCAGGAAACCCGTCCTGGGCGTCGTTGCCCATCCGGAAGCTGCCTCCGGGCAGAAGCACGAGCTCACGGCGCACCTCGGCGGCAGCGTCGGGGATCTCTCTCGGCATTCCCTCCCGCCCCTCCGGACCTCCGTCAGCGGCCGGGATCGACGCCGCCTCTCCGGATCGAAGCCTCACGGAAGCATCGTTATTGCGGATCGACACTCCGGACAGCCTGCGAGCCGTCTCTCCTTGGTCCCTGTCTCCCGCACAGGAGCATGAATCCATCCCTGCCCTCCCCTTTCCAAGCCTTTCCTATTGCCTTCATCATACTTCACCTATAGGCCCGCTGTCCTTTCCCCGCCACAAAATAATGGACAAAACGAACTAGTTGTAACCATAATAGTTATAACGTTGCCGGAAGCCCTATTTCCGCCTCCTCAGGCGGTCGCGTTTGGTCGATTCGGCGTCGGGAATACTAAATACGAACCCATTCGAGGAGGATACAAGCATGAAGATCGGTATTATCGGAGCGAGCGGCAAAGCAGGAAGCCTGATTGCGGAAGAAGCCGTCAACAGGGGGCATCAGGTGACCGCGATCGTGCGGGACGCCTCTAAGGTGAAAAACCTTTCGCTGCAGATGCTGGAAAAGGAAGTCTTTGACCTGAAACCTGAAGACCTCCGTCCGTTCGATGTCGTCGTCAATGCATTCGGCGCCGCTCCCGGCCAGGAACATCTCCACGTCGAAGCAGGCAGAAAGCTGATCCAGCTGCTGACGGGAAGCGATACCCGCCTCATCGTAGTCGGAGGCGCAGGCAGCCTGTTCGTCGACGAGGCGCATTCGGTACGCGTCATGGACACGCCTGATTTCCCTAAAGAGTATTTTGCGACCGCTTCGAACCAAGGACAGAACCTGACCGACCTTCAGCAATCGCAAGGACTGGATTGGACGTTCATCAGCCCCGCCGCCTTCTTCCATGCGGAGGGCAAGCGCACGGGCTCCTATCGGAAAGGCGGCGATCGCCTGACGGTCAACGCCAAAGGAGACAGCTACATCAGCTATGCGGATTATGCCGTCGCGCTTGTGGACGAGATTGAAAGTCCCGCCCATCGCGGCGAGCGCTTCTCGCTCGTCGGCGAAGCGGAGTAAGGAACGGAGGCGGCCAGCGGGATCAGCTCAGCCTGTCCCAGTCGCAGCCAAGCCAGCCGGACTCATCCGGCTGGCTTTTTTTGACTACACGGATTGCAGAAAGAACGTTTGTTCCTATATAATAAAGGGGATAAAAACCTGAATATGGAAAGAGGTCGGAATCATGAGCAAGGTTACAGCCCTGCTGGTCATCGATGTCCAGAACGGCATGTTCGAGGAACCGGAACCGATGCATGACGGCCCAGGCTTGCTTGAGCGCATCGAGAGCCTCATCGGGAAAGCCAAAGCAAGCGATGCCCCTGTAATCTATGTCCAGCACAATGAGGACGAAGGCTATCCTTTGGCGACCGGCAGCACCGGATGGGGCATCCACCCTCGGATCGCGCCCACAGCTGGGGAGCCGACGATCCAGAAGCATGTCCCCGACGCTTTCCAGAACACGGACCTGCAGGAGGTGCTCACTCGGCTTGGAGTCGGGAGACTGGTCATGGCCGGCCTCCAGACCGACATGTGCATTGCGGCGACGGCCAAGGGAGCCCATGACCGCGGCTATGAGGTGGCCGTCGTGAAGGACGGGCACAGCACCTGGGGCCAGGGCGGGGAGAGCGGTCTCCAGATCATCGGCCGGTACAACGATAAGTTCCGTTCGTTCGCCGCCAATCCTTCCGCCTCCGAGGTGGACTTCCGCTCGGCATGACAGCGCAAATCCGTGTCCGCCAGGGCGGACAGGATTCCTTCGCTTCATCCCTCACCTCCATCCGACAAGCACGAGTCTGACCGCTCCGCCAGCCAGACGCTTCAACGAAGGAGCAATAAAAGACCAGCCGATGACGGCTG
This sequence comes from Paenibacillus sp. P22, assembly GCF_000469945.2. Lineage (NCBI taxonomy): Bacteria > Bacillati > Bacillota > Bacilli > Caryophanales > Paenibacillaceae > Paenibacillus > Paenibacillus sp. P22. The sequence continues at coordinate 5,318 of NZ_CBRA020000069.1, forward strand.
GTCTTTCCGGCCGTCGCCCACGCCGGCTTCTGCTTTTCAGGATACCTTTTCCTGCTCCTCCTCCAGCGGCGCAGGCTGAATGACGCGGCTGCGGCGGCCGTCAAGGCCGACCGGAACGTCGCCGGCTACGGTCACCCGCCTGACGACGCGATGCTGGCTGCCGTAATCGTTGACGGCGTAATGCTGGGTGGCGCGGTTATCCCAGATAACGACGTCCCCGGGAGACCAGCGCCAGCGTACCGTGTTCTCCAGCCTGGTCACATGCTCTTGCAGAATGGCAAGGAGCCGGTCGGAATCCGGCGTTTTGAACCCCGCGATCCGCTTCACGAAGTGGCCCAGCAGCAGATGGCGCTCGCCCGTCTCCGGATGGACGCGGACAACCGGATGCTCGGTTTCATAGACCGTCGAAGCGAACACCTCGCGATGCCGGCGAATCTGCTCGGCCGTCGCATCCCGGCGCACAGCCGCATAATCGTACGCGTTGCTGTGGATCGCCCGCAGGCTGTTCGCCAGCTCCTGCAGCTCCGGCGTCAGATCGTTGTAGGCCGCCGCCGTATTGGCCCATACCGTATCTCCCCCGGCAGGAGGCACGACAACCGCCCTCAGGACGGATGCCTTGGGATAGGCATCCACGAAGGTCACGTCGGTATGCCAGGAGTTGGCGCGGCCGCCATGCTCGGAATCCAGTTCAAGGACCGCATTCGTGCCGTTTTTGACCGGTACGGTCGGGTGGGCGTACAAGTCGCCCAGAAGCTTCGCGAATGCTTCCTGGCCCGCGTCGTCCAGGTGGCTCTGCCCGCGGAAGAACAGCACCTTGTAAGAGAGCAGGGCTTCCTCGATGGCTTTCAACTCATCGCCTTGCAGGCTGGCGGACAGCTTGATTCCTCTGATCTCCGCTCCGATGCGTCCTGCCGCAGGCGCAATCTCCAGTTGAACCTCTTGATTTTGAACGGCTTCGCTCATGTTCTTCTCCTCCTTGGCGGCTATGCCGCGATATCGTTTTTGACAGGCACCGTTATTTCAGCGCCTCGATGACGAAAGAGTCATTGATGGCAGATTTGAAGTCCGCCTTCTGCTTCAAGAACTGGTTTTGCAGCAGGATGCCTGCCGACTCTTCCTGAGCCTGAAGCGACTCCGGCGTATAAGCGGACAGCCTGGTCGCACTGCGAGAGAGCACCTGCTTGATGATGCCGGCCGGAATCTTCGTCTGCGCGGCGTACAGCCCGGCAGCCTCGTCGAGGTTGTCATTCTGCCATTTGACCGCCTTGTCGTACTGCTTCAGGAACTCGACGACCAGATCGGGATGCTCCTTCGCGAATTCCGTATGCGCGATCATGGACACCGGGGCGTAGATCTCCGTTTTGACATCCAGCACGCTTGCTTTTTTCTGCTGCACGTTCAAGGTCACATAAGGATCGATTGTAACCCAGGCGTCCAGCTTGCCGGCCTCGAAGGCCGCCTGCCCATCGTCGAACTGAAGATTGATGATCTTGACATCCTGCTGGGTCAAGCCCGCTGCCTGCAGCACTTTGATAAGAAACACATGAGAGGTCGTTCCTTTGGCGGCGCCGACCGTCTTCCCCTTCAGATTCTCGACGGAGGCGATCGGACTGTCCGTCGGGACGAGAATGGTGTTCAAGTCTCTCCCTTCGCTGATGAGCCCGATCACCTCGAAAGGAAGCTTGTTGGCGACCCCCGATATGGCGGCTCCATCGCCAAGCCAGCTGAGATCCACCCGCCCCGAGACCAGAGATTCCAGCAGCGGCGGACCGCTGGTGAACTTGCTCCAGACCGCTTCCGCATGATGGGACTTGAAGGCTTCGTCCAGCCACCCTTTCTCCTGGGCGATGATAAGCGGACTGAGTCCTCCGTTGAGGGCGATATGGACCTTGACCGGTTCGCCGCCCTGCTCGGGGGCTTTGGCCGCAGCCGCTTTCCCTTGTCCTGCGGAAGCCTGCGTATTGGAATGGCCGCTGCCGCATCCCGCGAGAACCAGGCCGAGCACGATCGCAGCGGCGAACGCGATGCCGGCTGTACGGTTTCTCTTCATCTTCTCTGCCCCTCTCCCTGGCTCTTAAGCCCCTCTCTCTCACTGTCTAGCCCATACACTCTCCGGCTCCATACACTCTCTAGTCTCAAATACTCTCTAGCTCCGCTCACTCCGAACGATGCTCAGTAAGGCCGGCCGCCCGCGATGGACACCCGTTCCGCCACCCTGCGGTTAGGGAAGTAATCGGAAGCCGCATAATGCTGCGTCGCCCGGTTGTCCCAGAGCGCGATGGAATGCGGCTCCCAGCGGAACCTGACCTGATACTCGGGAACATGGGCCTGACGGAACAAGCAACCGAGCAGCTGCTCGCTCTCTTCCTCTTCCAGCCCGACGATGCGCACCGTGAACGCCGCGTTGACGAACAGCGTCTTGCGCCCGGTCTCGGGATGCGTCCGGACGACAGGATGCTCGGCGGCGGGGAACTCCTCCTGCTTGGCGGCCAGCACCTCCGGCGTCATGAACCTGCCGAAGGAAGGGGTGAAGTCATGAATGGCAGACAGCCCGTCGATTCTCTGCCTGATTTCTTCCGGCAGGTTGTCATAGGCAGCCCCCATGTCCGCCCAGAGCGTATCTCCCCCAAGCGGAGGCACCTCCGACAGGCGCAGGACCGAGCCGAGAGCAGGCTCCAGCCTCCAGGTCACATCCGTATGCCATACATTTTCGTTGCCGGTCATCGTGGCATCTTTCTCGAAACGGGTAATCTCGTCCGCGCTGCCCTTCGGCAGGAAGGGATGCTTCTCCAGCTCCCCCCATTCCCGGGCGAAAGCAAGCTGCTGCTCGCTCGTAATCGGCTGATTGCGGAAGAACAGCACCTTCCACTCCAAAAACGCTCGCTGGAGCTCGGCTTTGACGTCAGGCTCCAGCGGTTCAGCCAAATTCACGCCTTCGATCTCGGCTCCAATGATCGGTCCAAGCGGCTTCAGCGTGAACAGCGTGTACGGCCGCTCGCCGGACAAGCCATCCGGCTGCCTGCGAAGCTCTCTTGCTCCCGCACGGAATTCGCGGGACGGAAAATAATGGCGGGAAAACGGAATGGTCTGGCTCATGAACCAACCTCCTGAAATGAATAAATTATATTCCTACCTGAATTCTTGGTATTAAGATTAAAAAAAAGGGACGTCCCAAGAATTCAAGCCGATGCGGGCCTGAATCTCTGGACGTCCAGTCGATTCAAAGAAAGACGATGAGAGACGATCGAGAAAATCGTTCACCGAATGAGTTTCCATTCACTCTGTGGATTGACCAAATCGTATCAGCATGCCGCCAAAGATGTCAACCCTCATTTTTCCAAATTTTCGGCAGCGGCATCCGGCGCCGGGCGAATCATCTTCAGCAGCAGCTCGATCGTCTCCTTGGTCGCCGGCGCGTAACCCCGCATATCCAGCAGCATCAGGTTCTGGATCAGCGTGCCGAGCAAGGTGGCCAGCTGCACGGGATCGCCAGGCATGACCGAGCCGTCCTCCTGCCCTTCGCGAATCAGCTCCACCAGCAGCTGGAGGTTGCCGTCCGCTCTTTCCAGAATGACCGCTTTGTCCTGAGCCGGGAGCAGATCCGTGAACAAGGCCTGCAGCAGCACCAGATACATGTCCGGGCTTCCGCCGCTGGGCAGGGAGCGTTCCGCCAAGCAACGGAATTTGTCCTCCGCGCTGCCTGGCATGGAGATCGTTTCCCGCAGGACAACGCCGTAGCCGAGCTGCCCCTGTTCGATGACGGCGAGCAGAATCTCGTCCTTGGACTTGAAGTAATTATAGACATGTCCCTGGCTCAGCTTCGCTCCGGCGGCGATGTCGCTGATCTTGGTCAGCATGCCTCTGCGGGCGAAGATGCGGGCCGCGGCTTCAAGAATCTGCTGCCGCCGCTCCTCCCTCAGCAGCTGGTCCTTCCTTTGATTTCTGGGCATGACGTTCCTCCATGATGTCCTTGAGCTTGTTATCGTTCCCTCCAGTGTAACGCATCCCTCCAGGCATGAGAAGAAGACGGGACCGTCGAGCTCCTTAATTCCCACTTTCCCAATCGGTTATTGACAGCCCGGAATCCGCGATGCTAAGATGAGCCACAAGTTGAATACTTGATCAGCCTGTAAAGGAATCGACCGGAGCGACTGGAGATTCGGCATGCATATCCATTGCTGCCGGTCTCTTTTTTTTTCGCCTGGACTCAAAAAAGCCGAAGGGGAGGGAGCATGCATGCAACCTGCAGTGGAGATAAAAGGCGTCAGCAAGACGTTCCGGAGCGGCCATGCCGATACGCATGTGCTGGACCGCGTAGACCTGACCGTCCGGGAAGGAGATTTCACGACTTTGATCGGACCGAGCGGCTGCGGCAAGAGCACGCTGCTGAAGATCGTCGCCGGATTGGATTCCGATTACGAGGGCGAAGTGCTGCTGGAAGGAGAGGCGGTCCGCGGTCCGTCCCAGGAGAAGGGAGTCATTTTTCAGGAGCATCGCCTCTTCCCCTGGCTGACGGCGGAGCAGAACATCGCGGCCGACCTGTCCCTCCGGAATGCCGACGTCCGCAGGAGGACCGACGAGCTGATCGCTCTCGTCAAGCTCGGCGGCTTCGAGAAAGCCTACCCCCGCCAGTTGTCGGGAGGCATGTCGCAGCGGGTCGCCATCGCGCGGGCTCTCTTGCGGCAGCCGAAGGCGCTGCTGCTCGACGAGCCCTTCGGCGCGCTGGACGCCTTCACGAGAGCGCATCTTCAGGAGGCTCTTCTGGATATCTGGCAGACCCGCAAAACCTCGATGCTGCTGGTCACGCATGATATCGACGAGGCCGTATTCCTCTCGACCCGCGTCGTCGTCATGGATACGAAGCCCGGCCGCATCAAGGCTTCCGTACCGATCGACCTGCCTTATCCGCGCTCGCGCTCCAGCCGCTCCTTTACGGAGCTGCGGACGGCCGTGCTGGGCCATCTGGAGCAGAGGCAGGAGCAGGAAGCCTACAGCATTTAAGTTCTTTTGGGCTCGCATGAACATCCGGGATCTTGCCTAACGGCCGATTCCCCTTCAACTAAGCGCAGCTGCTGCCATTATCCCGATTCCCTGATAAAAAAAGGAAGGTGATGTCCCTATGTCCGTATCCTTGGCAGCTCCGGAAACCGCTCTGGAAGCGAAGCCCCCGGCTCACCGGAGAAAACGCCGCGGCGTCTTCCTGCGGGGCGCCGTTCTCCCGGCCTTGATCGTCGCCGTCTGGCAATGGCTCAGCTCCGCGGGACTGATCTCGGAGCAGCTCTTCTCCTCGCCTTGGCTTATCCTCAAGCAGTATGCCGCGCTTGCCCGATCGGGCGAGCTGCCCCATCATCTGCGGATCAGCCTCATTCGGGCTTCGCTCGGCTTCCTGCTCGGCGGCGGCACCGGCCTCCTGCTCGGCCTGTTCGTCGGCATGTACCGCCGCTTCGAGGAGGTCGTCAATCCGACCGTGCAGATGCTTCGCACCGTGCCGCTGCTGGCCATTACGCCGCTGTTCATCATGTGGTTCGGCTTCGGGGAGCTGTCCAAGGTGCTGCTCATCTCGCTTGGAGCCTTCTTCCCTCTCTACGTGAACACGTTCCTCGGCGTCCGCAACGTCGACGCCAAGCTGTTCGATGTGGCGCGGGTGCTGGAGTTCAGCCGCTATCGCCAGATGACCCGGCTCGTGCTGCCGGCGGCGCTGCCGAACATCCTGCTCGGCATCCGTCTCTCGCTCAGCATCGCCTGGCTCTGCCTCGTCGTCGCGGAGCTGCTCGGCGCCGACAGCGGAGTCGGTTATATGATCCAGGACGCGCGCGCCTTCATGGCGACGGATGTCGTGTTCGTCGGCATCACGATTTTTGCCCTTGTCGGCAAGCTGTCGGATTCTCTTGTCCAATTTCTCGAGAGGAGGCTGCTCCGCTGGCAGGACAGCTATAAAGGCTGAGTCCCCTTCCTCGTTGTGCGTGAACCAGGCAAAAAAGCGTCCCGAAGGACGCTTCGACGCGGCTGCCGCCATGGTGCGGGAGCCGCTTTATTCTTTTCCTTGGACGAGATAGGTCAGATCCGACGCCGCGCTCGGGTACGCGAACAGGACGGAGGAGATGTCCTTGCCCGTCAACCCGAAGCGGATCGCGGCCGCGAAATGGTTCACCAGCTCGTCCGCCGTGCTTCCCAGCAGATGGGCGCCCAGAACCTGGTCCGAATCCGCGTCCAGGATGACCTTCATCATGACCGCTTGCTCATTGGTCCGCTTGTACGTGTACCATGAGGCCGCATCCAGCTTGTTCACGGCCACGTTCAAGCCCCGCTCCAGCGCCTGCTTCTCCGAGAGGCCCACCGACGCCAGCTTGGGCACGGTAAAGACGACGGTCGGCACCTCGCTGTAATTCGGCTCCTGGCGGCTGCCCTGCAGCATGTTGCGGGCCGCTGCGGCTGACTCCACCGAAGATATCGGGGTCAGCGGAGGCCCTTGCGTATCCGCGCAGTCGCCGGCCGCGTAGACGCGCGGATTGCTGACGCTCTGCAGCCAGGAGTGGACCTTGATGCCGGCGCTGCCGCCCTCCACGGAGCCTTTGGGCAGATCAAGCCCGTCCACGTTGGCGACCCGGCCGGCTCCGTGCACGGCAAGCCGGCAGGCCAGCCGGAGGAGCTTGCCGTCCTTTTCCGCTTGAACGGTCAAGCCGCCTCCCGGTTCTGCCGCTATCGACTGCACCGCCGCTCCCAGATGGATGTCTACGCCGAGAGCCTCCGTCGCTTGGACGAGGCGGTCGACCAGATCCGGATCGAAGCCGGCCAGCGGCCGCTTCCCTCGATGCAGGATATGGACCTTCGCTCCGGCGCGCGCCGCCATATGGGCGAACTCGAACGAGATATATCCGCCGCCGATGAATACGATCTCCTCCGGCAGCTCCTCCAGCTCCAGGAATTCGTCGCTGGTCGCGAGCAGCTCTTCGCCTTCGATTCCGAGCGAGGCAGGCCGCGCTCCCGTGGCGAGAAGGATACGGCTTCCTTTCAGCCGGGCTTCGCCGACCTCGATGATATCCTCCGACGCGAACCTCGCCGTCCCTTTCCATACCTCAATGCCCGCCTCCCGGAATTCCTTCTCCCTGGATTCCGGCACGCCTTCGATAAAGCCGTTTTTGAAAGCCATCAGCTCCGGCCAGGAGATGGACGCATCGCCCGTTACGCCCTTGCCCTTCATTCGGCGGTTCCAATCCACCAGCTCCGCCGCGCCGGCCAGCACCTTCTTGGGATCGCAGCCGCGCAGGGCGCAGGTGCCTCCCAGAGGGCGGTTCTCGACGAGGGCGACCTTCCACGGAGTTTTGTTGCGAGAGCAAAAAGGGAAGCCCCTTCGCAGGGGCTTCCCTTCTTTTTGAGGCGCAGCCATCCGGCTTACCGTCCCAGCCGCTCCTCCAGCTCCGCAAACGAAACGACTTCCGCATGGCCGGCAAAGTCCGGAACGCCGGAGCAGACGGACAGCTTGTAGCCCGGATCGAGCTCGTACTGGCGGAAATGCGCCGCCATGGGCAGAGCGGAGTCGACGGCAATGGAGCCGTCCGTTCCCATCCGCATGGCAAACGAGTCCAGCGGCAGCGACAGGCCCTTGCCCACGAACTTGACATAGCTTTCCTTGAGCGTCCACAGGTCGTAAAAAAACGCCAGCCTCTCATCGGGCGGACATGACTGCAGGCTGCCGACCTCCGCAGGCGCGAAAAACGACTCGGCGATCTCCATGGCGGCGGGACGGATCTCCTCGATGTCGATGCCGACCTCGGCCCGCTGCGAGAAGGCGGCTGCGGCCCATTTCCCCGCGTGGGAGACGTTGAACGCCCAGCTCCCGCCGCTTCGCAGATACGGCTTGCCGTATTCGCTGCAGGCGAACTCGATCTCCGCAGCGGCAAGGCCGCATTTGTCCATGAGCACTGTCCGCGCCAGGAGGTCGGCGACCAGCGACCGGAGCGCGTCCTCCTGCCGATGATAGCGGAGAATCCGCCTCCGTTTTTCCGGCCCGGCCAAGGCTGCAAGCTCTTCCAGCCGGCTTCTTTCCATGCCGGAAGGGATCTCGACCGCGTAAATCTCCACCATGGCAACAAATCCTCGCTTCCGATTGCATTTACGAAATCTTCTCTCATCTGACGACTACTTCGACGCTCCCATTATCGAATCCTGTCGTTTGCCATGGCGCAAGATCTCACAACGCCGGAGCAGGGCGGAAAACCCGCCGCAAGCCCCCCCGTTTCGACGACGGGAAAGGCGGGAAAGCCGCTTCCTTCCTATGTTTCTTGTCGAATCCTCCCGTTAAAAATCACTATTCGAATCAAAAAAATGAGCTATAATGAAAAAGATCAAAATTTGGAGGGGTGATACATTTATGTCACAAAATACTAGATCTGACATCCGTCTGTTCTGCTTTCCTTTCGCGGGGGCGGGGGCCAGCTTCTACAACGGCTGGAACGAGCTTTTGGGCGATTCCGCCGAGGTCGTTCCCATCCAGCTCCCGGGAAGGGAGCGCCAGATCGCCGAGGAGCCTTACCGCCGCATTCAGGCCGCCGCCGACGATTTCGCCCGGATGATCGAGGCGCAGAGCGACGGCAGGCCGGCGGCGCTGTTCGGCCACTGCTTCCTCGGCGCGACGATGGCCTTCGAGGTCGCCAGCCGGCTGGAAACGGGCGGAAAGGTGCCGGTGCTCCGGCTGTTCGTCAGCGCGGCCTCGTCCCCCGGCGGAACGCGAAGCTATTCCATGTCTTCGTATGACGACGACCGGTTCCTGGAGGAGGTCGCCAAGCTGACCGGCTATACGCATCACGCTTTTTCCATTCCGGATCTGAGGGAGCTGCTGATGCCGGCGCTTCGGGCCGACTTCGAGATGGACGAGACCTATGCGGCCGTACCGGGAGTCATGCTGAAGGCTCCGATTACAGCCCTGTATGCAGCCGGAGATTCGTTCGTGTCCAAGGAAGCGGTGGAGCGTTGGGAAGACTTCACGACGGGCGGCTTCAAGCTGGTCGAGGTGCAGGGCGAGCATATGTACATCACCGGAACGCCGGAGCAGGCGACAGCCGTCATGGCTCGCGAGCTCGCCGGCAAGGAGGGCGCGCATCCACATGGCTAGGCTCAAAGACAAGGTCATTCTCATTACCGGAGCCGGCCGCGGCATCGGCAGAGCCTGCGCGATTCTGGCCGCCGAGGAGGGCGCCGATCTCGTCCTCACGGATATCGGCGTCCCCATCGATTCCGTGCCGTATCCGCTGTCCTCGTCCGACCAGCTCGAGACGACCGTCCGCAGCTGCCGCGAAGCCGGAGCGAGCGTAGTGGCGCGCCTCGCGGATATGTGCGAGATGGACGACGTCCGGGAGCTCGTGGAGGAGGCGGTCGGCCGGTTCGGCCGCATCGACGCGGTTGTCAACAACGCCGGCATCGGAGCTCCAGCCGGCAAGGCGGCTCATCTGTACGAGAGCGAGGAATGGGAAATTCTGCTCAACGTCAATCTGTCGGGACCATGGAGGGTCATCAAGGCGGCCGCTCCGATCCTGCTGGAGCAGGGGCACGGGAGCATCATCAATATCGCGTCGACCGCGGGGCTGCTCGGTTACAAGCATTTTGCCGGCTACGTCGCCTCGAAGCACGGCCTGGTGGGATTGACCAAGTCGGCGGCGCTGGACTACGCCCCCCGGAACATACGGGTCAACGCCATCTGCCCGGGCCCGGTGTACGACGACGAGCGATTGGACGGGCATATGACCAAGGTCGTGGCCGACTCGCTCGGCATCCGGCTGGGCGACCAGGAGGCGATCGATCTGGAATCCGTGGCGCTCAATACCGTCGTCTCGCCGAGGGATGTAGCCGAAGCGATGGTATGGCTGGCAAGCGACGGGTCGCAGAGGGTCACGGGAACGACGATAGCCGTAGATGCCGGATATTCGGCCAAATAGACAGGGGGAATAATAATGAACGCCACACGGATGGCACCGGCTGCGGAGCTTGACCGCGCAGCCGCAACCCAAGTATGGATCATCCGGCTGGACGATCCGGCCGCGGTCGCCCGCAGCGAGCGGCTGCTGCTGAAGGACGCGAGCCCGGACTTCCGCGCCGCCGCCCGAGGCTGGGTGGAGCATGCCTGCTCCCGGGAGGACCTGGAGGAGAGGCTCCGCAGAGAATCGCGGCGCCCGATCGGCCGGAGCGCCAAGATGAGAATCGTGCTCGTGACCTGTGCAGAAGGCGATGCCGGCTTGATTGTCGCGGCAGACCGGGAGTCGGTGCCGGCCGAGCACCTGCTCGCGGCGGGCCGGCTATCTCGCCGGCGAGAGCGGGGACTTCTCGCCGGGCGATGCCCGAGGCATCCGGCTGGAGGCCGGACGGCAGCCTTCCTGGGGTATGCCGAGCTGGGACCGCGCGGCGGTATATCCCGACTCGCACGGCTGGATTTTGAGAGATCTTGATTCCGCCGCCGACCCTTCGACTCTCGCCGCGGCCTTGCTGCTCGCGCTGGAACGGTACGGCACCAAAAATGCCTCCATCTATATGGAGGAGAGCGGTCCGGGCTTCCGCAAGGCGGCATCGGGCTCTCTCGACAAAGCCGGGAGGGTTCTGCTGGCGGAGGAGAGCTTCGAACGCTCGGCGAAGTTCGATGGCGGCATCCTCGCAATCGACCTGCCGGATCCGGCGGGAGAGTTCATCCCCTGCCTCGCTCCGCCGCTGCCGGTCACCCTCAGCGCCGTCCGGTCCAAAGGCGTCCTGCGCTCCATCCTCATCGCCGCCAGCGAGAGCGTCATCCATCCGGCCGTCCTGGCCCAGTTCGCCGAGGTCTACCGGTTCTACCTGGAGCGGCTGCTCGCCGGCGCCCAGCCCCCCGGAGGC
>NZ_CBRA020000070.1:0-55061 GCF_000469945.2 Paenibacillus sp. P22
GGCCGGGGCAGGAACGCCAGCCGGGACTGCCGCATCCGCAGCGCCTATGCCGCTTCCGGCATCCTCTGGTCCTGCTGCCTCGCGGCGGATCCGTCTGCTGATCGAGGACGGGGGGAAGATGGTCGTGCTCGACGGCCGCTCCCTGCTGTTCGCCGTCAAGGAAGAGAAGCTGACCCGGATCCGGATGGCGGACGGGAACGAGTATACCGCTCGCCAGACGCTGCAGGAGCTGGAGGAGCGCCTCGGTGCCGGTTTTTTTCGGCCGCACCGGAGCTACCTCGTCAACCTGGACTATATCCGGGAAATCCAGCCCTGGTTCAACGGAGCCTACAACGCGGTGCTCAAGCATGCGGAGGAGATCCGCATCCCGGTATCCCGTTCCGCCGCCAAGGAAATGCTGCGGCTGCTGGAGGAAGGCGGATGATCGCAGCTCGGCATTGGGCCTGGAACGGCGGAAAAGCTCCATGCCGGCGCCGGCCGGCGAGAGCCGGAGTTGGGACTTCCAGCAAGGCCTGCGCTCTGCTTCCGCATCGGAAGCGGAGCTTTTTGTTCGATTCCATGGAGTTCGTCGTTCCGGGCTGCCCGAGCGGGATTGCGGCCGCTTATCCACTGACTTCGGCAACCGACCGTTCGCAACCGCATTTCATCCATTCAGGAGGCGGAATCAACATTTCGCGACACAAAGCTCCGGAGGCGGAGAGCTGGCGTGTATAGTAGGAATAAAGCGTTTTCATAAGAGGAGGATGCCAAGTGGCCAAAGCTCCGCTGACCTACAGCGACGTAGCCCGTTCGGATTCGTTTCGTGCCTTGTTGCGGAAGAAAAAGCAATTCCTGCTCCCGATGACCCTCTTTTTCCTCGCTTTCTACTTTACCCTGCCCATCCTGACCTCCTACTCCAAGGTGCTCAACGAGCCCGCGCTCGGACCGGTCTCCTGGGCATGGCTGCTCGGAACGGCGCAGTTCATCATGACCTGGACGCTTTGCACCGTCTACAGCCGCAAGGCGGCCAAGTTCGACGAGATGGTCGATGGCATCAAGGCCGAGGTCGCGAGCAGCGGCCAGGCCCATGAGAAAGGGCGGAAAACTTCATGAACACGGCGTTCCTGCTGTTCCTGCTCATTGTTCTCGGCACTCTGGTCATCACTTATTACGCTTCCAAAAAATCGAAGACCGCGAGCGAATTCTACACCGCCGGCGGCGGCTTGACCGGCTGGCAGAACGGACTGGCCATCGCCGGCGACTACATGTCGGCCGCTTCCTTCCTCGGCATCGCCGGCATGATCGCGCTGTTCGGCTTCGACGGCTTCTTCTACAGCATCGGCTTCCTCGTCGCCTATCTGGTCGTGCTCTATCTCGTCGCGGAGCCTTTGCGCAACCTGGGCCGTTATACGATGGCCGACATGATCGCCGCGCGCTTCAATCAGCCGCAAATTCGCGGCGTGGCGGCGCTGAACTCCATCGTCATCTCTATCTTCTACATGATCGCCCAGCTCGTAGGCGCCGGCGGCCTGATCGCCCTGCTGATTCCGAGCCTGGATTACACCACCTCGGTCCTGATCGTCGGCGTGCTGATGACCGTATACGTCGTCTTCGGCGGCATGACGGCGACGAGCTGGGTGCAGATTATCAAATGCGTCCTGCTCATGGCGGGAACGCTGATCATCTCCCTGATCGTATTCGCCAAGTTCGACTTCAACATCGGCCACATGTTCACGGAGATGAAGAGCGCAACAGGCCTGAAGGAGGCGTTCCTGAACCCCGGCAACAAGTTCAAGAACGGCCTCGACACGATCTCGCTCAATCTGGCGCTTGTGCTCGGCACAGCCGGCCTGCCGCATATCCTGATCCGCTTCTTCACGGTCAAGGACGCTCCGACCGCTCGCAAATCCGTCGTGACGGCGACATGGATCATCGGCATCTTCTACATCATGACGCTGTTCCTCGGCTTCGGCGCAGCCGCCTTCGTCGGCGAGGAGACGATCGTGAAGGCCAACGCCGCCGGCAACATGGCCGCTCCGCTGCTGGCCAAGGCGCTCGGCGGAGAGTTCCTGTTCGCCTTCATATCCGCCGTCGCCTTCGCTACGATCCTGGCGGTCGTGGCCGGACTGGTCCTGTCGGCCGCCTCGGCCTTCTCCCATGACTTCTACAATCATATCCTGCGCAAAGGCCAGGCCAAGGAAAAGGATCAGGTGCGCATGGCCAAGCTGGCTTCCGTCGGCGTCGCGGTCGTCTCCATCGTCCTGGCTCTCTTCGCCCAGAAGCTCAATGTCGCCTTCCTCGTCTCGCTGGCCTTCGCCGTCGCGGCAAGCGCGAATCTGCCGGTCATCCTGTTCACGGTATTCTGGAAGCGGTTCAATACAGCGGGAGCCATAACGGGCATGCTGACCGGCCTGATCTCGGCCCTGTTCCTCGTCATGATCAGCCCGAACGTCTGGAACCCCGTCGCAGGCAAAGCCATTCTCGTCGGTACACCGCTCATCGACCTGACGAACCCCGGCATCATCTCCATCCCGCTCGGCTTCATCGGCGCGTTCCTCGGAACGTTCCTCTCGTCCAAGACGAACGCAGCCAAGTACGACGAGGTGCTGGTCAAAGCCAATACGGGCATATCGGATCTTCCGACCTCATAGGCTTGGAACGCGAAGCAAGCCGCCTTCTCCATCAACGATGGAGAAGGCGGCTTTTTCATAGTCGCGGGCTGGATGTGATTGGAAGATGATCAGGCAGAGATCCATCCTCGCTTGAGAATGGCGGAATGGCGGAAGCTTAAGGCATCGGCGTAAACGAGCGGAGGAAGTTGGCCAGCCAGCTGCAAAAGAAGACGCCTGACAGCACGATCGATAAGCCGATTGAAGCCGCTTTGGGGATTCCGGGAATCTTTCCGAGCAGCTTGGCCGCGGCCGCCGTGCCTGCTGCCGTTCCCGTGAAGCAAAGGAGGAGCAGGAGTCCCATGAGCTTTCACCTCGATCCTTGATGAAGATTCTTTTTAGATAGGACGGTTTTCGGCTTCCGAAAATATCAAGCCAGCCCGAATTTCGCTCCGCACCTTCCCGCTTGAAGGCAGAGCCGTTCGGAGATGGAGAAGGTAATCAGAGCCTTTCCATGAACTCCAGCCGATTGCCGAAGGGATCGCTGCAATAGAAGCGTCCGATTCCTTCTTCGGCGCGCATCTCGTCCTCTTGGACGGAGATTCCGCTTTCCTCCAACCGAAGCCGCAAGGCATCCAGCCCGCTCACGCCGAAGGCGGGATGGGCTTTCGCGGCGGGAACGAAATCCTTTTGCACGCCGATATGGACCTGATGCGTTCCGCACTGAAACCAGACGCCGCCCCCGGCTCTGCAGGGCAGCAGGCTTGGGCAGCTCGGGCCATCCCAGCACACCCCCGTAAAAGGCGCGTGCTTCGGCTTCTCTGCCGGCTGGAGCGGCAAGCTGCGCATGATCAATGCCGTGAAATGAGTACCCCATGAAAGGTTGGCCTCCTTAACAAAGGAATGGAATGAAAGAGAAAGCGGGAATCCAGCTTGAGTAGGGCGTTTTAGCTTCAAATAGTGAAACCATTTTTTATCATTCAAATTTAGTCTACCTCTATTTCATAAAAATTCCATCTCTCTGCGTATAATTCCAACTCCCGAATCCACTCTAAGAACAGATCGGAGCCGCAGCGTTGACCGGATCGACGGTCGGAGCTGCGGCTGCATTCCAGAGCATAGGGAGTGGACATGATGGCACAAAGAAAATGGCTGCGAAAAAGCTTGAAGCCGGCCTTCGTGCTGGCCGCTGCGGCCAGCTTGGCAGGAGGCTGCGGCACGGCAGGAGAGAGGCCTTACAATGATTTGAACATGCGCATGCAGAACATGCAGCAGCAGCTGGGCGCCGGGACGATCAAGGTAGGCAAGCAAAGCGTCTACCAAGTCCCGATGACGGAAGCGGACGGCAAGGTATGGATTCCGCTGGAGCATGCCGCACGCGCCGTCAACATGAAGGTGCATTCCATGCGCGACGGTTATGCGATCGGAGATACGGACGCGGCCTACAAGGTTCGGATGGGCGACGTCAATGCGGTATCCGGCAGCCGGACGGTCGATTTGCCGGATGCTCCGCGCTCGATCGGCGGCCAGCCCTGCATTTCATCGGATTCGCTGACGACGCTGCTCGAGACGCCGGTCCGCTGGAACGCCAAGACGAGGGAGCTGACCGTCGCTCCGCTTCAGGATTCTCCGAAGGCCAATACGCAAAGAGGCATCACCATGCAGATGACGGATCCGACCGGCCTCCGCAGCGGCGGCTCCCTGCTGCCGTTCTCCACGGGAAGCGCGCAGGAGCTGCTGAAGCTGGCCAAGCGTTTCCTCGGCACCCCGTATGATTTCGGCGCGGGCAGCTATGCCTCTACGAAGAAGTTCGATTGCTCTTCCTTCACCCAATACGTCTATGGCAAGTTCGGCGTCGAGCTGCCCCGCACATCGCGGGAGCAATCCCAAATGGGGCGGACCGTCAGCGAGTCCGAGCTTCAGCCCGGCGACTTGATGTTCTTTTACACGCCGGGGCGCTACGACAGCAACAAGGTGGTCGGACATGTCGGCATCTATGCAGGCAACGGGAAGATTGTCCAAACTTACGGGGATCCGGGCGTCGTCGTGGACGACTTCAACGACTATTGGAAAGGTCGGTTCCTGTTCGGCAAGCGCGTGTTGAGCAGCTAGACGTCAGGGCCGCTGAACAGGAGGGCCGCTGGAAGGCCGCTGGAACAGAGAAGGCCGCTGGAACAGGTAAGGCCGCTGGAACAGGTAAGGCAGCTGGAACAGGTAAGGCAGCTGGAACAGGGAAGGCCGCATGCGGTGATTTCGTGACACGGTCCGTGTCAGGCTCCGATTGCGGACGGGAAATAACGTCCGATGCCAACAGACAGCCGGCTATAAACAGGCTTTCCTGGCTTCATGCTCGGATGCGGAAGCACTGCGGATATCATGTGAAGCAGCGTCGACAGGGTTGAAGTATTAAACACAAGTACGGAACCGCGCCTTTTGTCGCTGCGGTTCCCTTTTTTTTGTTCGAACAAATTTGGTTTGATATCGGCCTCAAGCCTGTCTTGCTGTTTTTGATTTCAATGGGACTGAACGACATCGGCGTGGATTTTCCTTGTCGTCGATGGGCCTGGCAGGCGGCTGCTTCGGCAGTCCCGGCGGCTGAATAGGCCTTGCGGGTATTTGTCCTGTTGACGGCCTTCACTTCGCTCATGCTCTCATGCGGCTCGCAGCTTTCTTATTGGGGTTGAAACAAGCCCAAACGCCTATCTCAGCGGGTTTCTCTTTTTTGAGTCGGAAAAAGACTTGCGGTACCTTTTTCCCAGCTTCATGAGGCTCGGACTTAAGCGGATTATGGCTTCAAAAGGTTGCAAAAATGGCTATCGGACATACGATCCGCTATTTCGTCGAATCTCGGCCAATAGGCTTTCTACCGGACATACGATCCGTTATTCTCCCTTTAGCTACCGCTATCCAAATAAAAATTCGCAAATAACGGATCCTATGTCCGATAATGACCGAAAATCCGTCATTTCGTTGTAATAACGGAACCTATGTCCGATTGCCCGGATTGCCCAGCGCCTCCGCGTCCATCTAATCGGCCTTGAAAATTCATGCTCTAGTCTCGCCAGCCAAACCGACAATAACGAGCTGTTTCAAAGGACGGTTTCCCCTGCAGCCGGAGTGTATTTCCGCAATGAAATCCTTCGGGAATTGCCGTTCCCCTATTCCAAGTGCAGGCGGAAGCAGCCTATGTGTTTGGGGAGCAGAAGAGATTGAAGCGTCGTTCAAAATAAGTCCGCGGAAAGCGGTTGACAACGACTTCGAAATGATTTATCTTTAATTAAAGATAATTAAATTAAAGACATTTAAGGGGCGATGAACATGATGGAAGCGACGAGGGAACCAGATGATCAGGCGGCATCGCTCAAGCTGTTCGTCGTCCTGTCCAAGGCCTACCGGACGATCATGGATCTGGCGATCAAGGATATGAAGAAATACGGCTTGTCGCCATCCGAATTCACCGTGCTGGAAGTGTTGTACACGAAGGGGCGCGTGCCTCTGCAGCAGATCGGGGAGAAAATTCTCGTGACGAGCGGCAGCGTGACCTACAACATCGACAAGCTGGAGAAGAAGGAGCTGCTGAAGCGCATCCCATGCGAGGATGACCGAAGAGTGACGTTCGCCGAGCTGACCGAGCAGGGAAGGCGGCTGTTCGATTCCATTTTTCCTCAGCATGCCTCGCTGATCCACTCGTTGACGGCCGGACTCGATCCGGAGGAGAAGGAGCTGGCGGCATCTTTGCTGAAGAAGCTCGGACGCGGGGCGGAGAAGGGATAGAATCCCGCCCCCTTCGGAAAATCGCCTTTCACAGTGAATAAACAGCCTTCGCAGGTCAAATACTTTAACTTTAAGATAATCGGGAGGAACTTACGATGACACTCGCAACCAAGGGCATCCACCATATCACCGCTTTCGCTACCGATCCGCAAGGAATCGTAGACTTCTACGCCGGCGTGCTCGGCCTTCGCATGGTCAAGAAAACGATCAACTTCGACGCTCCTGAAGTGTACCACCTCTACTTCGGAGACGAGCATGGCAGCCCCGGCACGATCCTGACCTTCTTCCCTCATCCGGGCTCGCGCAAAGGCCGCGTCGGCGGCGGCCAGGTCGGCATCACGACTTTGGCGGTGCCTCCCGGCTCGATGGCGTTCTGGGAAGAGCGGCTGACCCGCTTCGGCGTCGAGACGGCGAAGGCCGTCCGCTTCGGAGAAGAGCTGCTGCAATTCGCGGACCGCGAAGGCATGCTGCTGGAAATCGTCGAGCGCGAGCAAGGAGCCGAGAACAGCTGGAGCTTTGGCGGCGTGCCGTCGGACAAAGCCGTAAAGGGCTTTGGCGGAGCGCTTCTGTACAGCACGAATTCGGCCGCGACGCGCCGGGCTCTGACCGACACGCTCGGCCTCAAGGCTGCCGGCGAGTCGGACGGCTTCGCCCGTTTCATCGGCGAAGGCGAGCTCGGCAACGTCGTCGACGTGCCGCTCGAGGATGTCGAATATGGCAGCGGCGGCGCGGGAACGGTGCATCATATCGCCTGGCGCGCGAAGGACTTCGCCGAGCACGAGCAGTGGAGAGCGGCTGCGGCGGCCGGAGGCTTCCAGCCGACGCCGGTCATCGACCGCCAGTATTTCAACGCGGTGTACTTCAGGGAAAGCGGCGGCATCCTGTTCGAGATCGCGACCGATCCGCCGGGATTCGCGGTGGACGAGGCGGAGGACCAGCTCGGCGCCAAGCTGATGCTGCCGGACTGGTACGAGCCTCACCGGGAGCAGATCGAAGCCGGCTTGCTGCCGATCACGGTTCGCAGCCTGGGGGAGGAATAATCATGAGCATGGTCCATTTCTATAAGGAAGGCCGCAGCCAAGACGCCCCGACGCTGGTATTGTTCCATGGAACAGGAGGCACGGAGCATGATCTGCTGCCGCTGGCGGAGCTGATCTCTCCGGAGTCGGCCGTGCTGTCGGTTCGCGGCAGCGTGCTGGAGAACGGGATGCCCCGCTTCTTCCGGCGGCTGGCGGAGGGCATCTTCGACGAGGAGGATCTTGTGCGCCGCACGGGCGAGCTGAGGGATTTCCTGGACGAGGCAGCCGCCAAGTACGGACTCGACCGATCCAATATGATTGCCGTGGGCTATTCCAACGGAGCGAACATCGCAGCCAGCCTGATCTTCCATGAGGCCGTTTCCTTCCGCGGAGCGGCGCTCCATCATCCGATGGTTCCGCGCCGAGGTTTGAAGCTGCCGGAGCTGAACGGGCTGCCGGTGTTCATCGGAGCCGGCACGAACGACCGGATCTGTCCGCCGCATGAAACGGAGGAGCTGAAGTCGCTGCTCGCGGAAGCCGGAGCCGACGTCGGCCTTCACTGGGAGAATTACGGCCACCAGCTGACGGGCACCGAGGTTGAAGCGGCGGCGGCATGGTTCGCCAAGCATTTCCGCCAAGGCTGAGCTGGAGCAGATCAATTATTCATGTGGCTGAATACTTTTCGGTGTTCGAACGGATGAGGATCGGTTTGGTTTCCATAGAAGGAGGTAACGACGATGGCTGCAGCATTGAAAGGCCTACATCATTTTTCCGCTTTTACCGCCAAGGCGTCGCTGAACTATGATTTTTATACTCGGGTGCTTGGCATGAGGCTGGTCAAGAAGACCGTCAATCAAGACGACACCAGCATGTACCATCTGTTCTACGGGGATGAAAAGGGAAATCCGGGAACGGAGCTGACGTTCTTCGAGATGCCGATGGCAGGCAGGAACCGTCCCGGCACAAGCAGCATCTCGTCCTTGTCGCTGCGGGTGCGCAGCGACGAGGCGCTGGAGTACTGGGCGAAGCGCCTCGATGAGCATGGCGTCGACCGCGACGAGGTGCGGGATCGCGCCGGCCGCGCCACGCTGGCATTCCGCGACCCGGAAGGGCAGCGGCTGGTGCTCGTCTCCGACGAGCACGGAGCCGGAGTCGCCGCAGGCACGCCATGGGAGCTGAGCCCTGTTCCGCAGGAATACGGCATTACCGGGCTCGGCCCGGTACAGCTCACGGTCGCCAACGCGCAGCCGACTGTCGCCGTGCTGACGGAGCTGATGGGCTTCCGCCGCAAAGGCTCTTTCCCTGCTTACGAGGAAGGCCAGCCAGACGTCATCGTGCTGGAGACGGGCGAGGGCGGCAGCGGGGCGGAGGTGCATGTGGAGGAGCGCTATGATCTGGAGCCCGAGCGGCTTGGCCGCGGCGGCGTCCACCATGTCGCTTTCCGCGTCGAGGACGAGGAGGAGCTGCGGGCCTGGGTGGGCCGCATCCAGAGCGCCGGCTTCCCGAACTCCGGCTTCGTGGACCGCTTCTACTTCCGCTCGCTCTACTTCCGGGAGCCGAACGGAATCCTGTTCGAGCTGGCGACGGACGGACCGGGCTTCGATACCGACGAGGAGCTGTCCGAGCTCGGCGAAACGCTGGCGCTGCCGCCGTTTCTCGAGGGGCGGCGGGAGCAGATCGAGGCGAATTTGAAGCCGATCGATACGAAGCGGTAATGTGCAAGGAAAAACAGATTAGGGTTCCCAAGAGCAGATTTCTGCCCGGGAACCCTTTTTGGCATTGTCCGGCGACGCGGGTTGTTCCTTTTCCCCGATTTTTGCCGATAAGCGGCGCAGACGAGCCGGCAGGCTCGCTTAAATCCGGTTAGTCCAATCCTCTTCTGCGAGCTCGGACACGATGCCTGCGGCTGCGACAGAGCCCATCGAGGCGGCGACAATAGCTTGATTCATCGGCGTGGCCGCGTCTCCGGCCCCGAATACGCCCGGGATGTTTGTTTTGCCCCGTGCGTCCACGTCCAGCACTCCCTGATCGTTGTTGATGCAGCCGAGCGCGACGGGCAGATCGGATCCCGGCGCGAGCTTGGAAGCGAAGAAGATTCCGCTGCACGGCACGGAGGTGCCGTCCTCCAGAAGGACATTCGTAACGATGCCATCGCTGGATTCAATTTGCCTAATAGGGGAAGCATACAAAGGAATTCCGCGCGCGGCCAGCTGCTCCCGCTGTTCATCGACCTGTTCATCCGGTCCATTCGTGCAGATGGCGATATGACGCGACCAGCCCGACACAAGCTTGGCGAAGTGGAGCGCGTGAGGGCCATTGACGATCAGCGCGAGCGGTTTGTCCCGCAGCTCCCAGCCGTCGCAAAAGGGGCAGACGAAAGCGCTGCGGCCGTACACATCTTCAAGCCCGGGAATATTCATAGGCAGATCCTTCTTGCCTGAGGCGAACAGCAGCTTTTTGCTCCGGTAGCTCTCGCCGCTAAGAGTCGTCAACCGGAAGTCGCCGTCGCTTCCCGCAATCTCAACCGCTTGATCGCGGATGAAGCGGACCGACGGGTAAGCTGCGATCTGCTCCCTTGCGACCCTTCTGAACTCCCCGGGACTGATGCCGTCGCGAGTCAAAAATCCGTGGGTTGCATGGGTGACCCGGTTGCGCGGGCGCTCCTCGTCGATCACGAGCACATTTCTGCGGGCTCTGCCCAGGACGAGAGCGGCGCTCATGCCTGCCGGCCCGCCTCCGATAATGATGCTGTCCAATCGTTCTGCCATGTTCATCCCAACCTTTCTGGATCTTTTATATCCATAATAACGGCGCAAGAAGCCTCTCGGCTTGATGCCCGGTCCCCGCAGCCTCTGAACCTGCAGCCCGGCCCTCGAAGCCCGCAGCCTCAGCACCTGCAGCCTGGTCCCCGCAGTTTGCAGCCTCAGCAGCCTGGTCCCCGCAGTTTGCAGCTCTCTTCACTCGCAGCCCGCCGCTTCTGCACCTGCAGCCCGGTCCCCGCAGTTTGCAGCTTTTTCACCCCGGCCGGTTCGACGCCTGCCAATCCCATATCTTCATGATGCCGCATGCTTGTTCAGGCACGGTGCTCTGGGCTGCAAGAGAAGGAGGCCGCATCCAGAACTCCCTGGATCGTATGCTGCTTCAGATAGTCCAGCATCTGGCGCTCGGCGCCGTCCATGACCTTTTTTACCAGGCACTCGCATCCGGAGGCGTCGGCTTCGGCAAACAGCTCGTGCTGATGCTCGTTGGCGGCATGGCATTCATACATCTGCTGCCGCCCCTCCACCACGGAGATGACATCGTAGAACGTAATCTCGCTCCCGGGGCGCGCGAGCTCGTAGCCGCCGCTTGCTCCCGTAACGGCGCGGACGATGCCGTCCTGACGAAGCTTGGACATGATCTTGGACAAATAGCTCTCCGGCAATCCTTGCTTGGAAGCCAGCTCCTTGATTCCTACATACCGGCCGCGTTCCGCCTGGGCCAAGTGGATGAGAGTGTGAAGGGCGTATCCTGTGCTTTTGGAAAATTGCATGCGCGGTGTCTCCTTGCGTGAAGCGTTCATTATTATGGATATCTTATGTCTATAATAGGGCAAGGCCGTTCCGGATGCAAGCGGACTATACGAATAGGCCCGGCGATCAGCAACGGACGGTCCTCCGTTTCTGCCGCGGGCGGATGTGCTGTCACGAGAATGTAAGAAGAGAGGGCTATCATCGGGGGGATTTGATTTCATCCTATTGGAGTGAATAGAAGATGGCACAGCTCAGAACAAGATCGAACTGAAGAAAATATACGGGGTGGAGCCCAATCAGGGGCGCCGGACGGAGTTTCCATGGAAGCGGCCGAGGGGGAGTCGTCGCCATTGTCGGCTTGTCGGGAGATCCGGCAGCGGCAAGTCGACACTGCTTCGCATGCTCGGGGGCTTGGACATTCCTTCTGGAGGACAAGTCATCGCGGAGGCGAAATTCCTGTTCGACATGGAGGAAGAGGAAAGGACCGTCTTCCGCAGGCGTCGGATCGGCTTCGAGTTCCAGCAATTCAATTTGTTCTACAATCGCCTCTGACAACAGGTGTATCGGACATAGGATCCGCTATTTGAGGGAATTCATAGGAATTGGTTGATTATCGGACATAGGATCCGTTATTTGTGAATTTTTATTGAGATAAAAATAATGCGGAGTGGAATAACGGAACGTATGTCCGATAAAGGTGAAATTGGCTTTACAGCGGCCAAATAACGGAACGTATGTCCGATAAAGGTGAAATTGGCTTTACAGCGGCCAAATAACGGATCGTATGTCCGATAGCAGCTGTATAAGGGTGCCGTTTTATTCTTTCTAGCCGATGGGATGCGAGTCTATTGTTGATTTGCAGGATCGGACGAGCCGCAGAGGCAATAGGCAGAGAGGTCTGCGCCAGACAGTGTCTTATAAGTAGATGGGAGGAATCGGACGAGCCGCAGAGGCAATAGGCAGAGAGGTCTGCGCCAGACAGTGTCTTATAAGTAGATGGGAGGAATCGGACGAGCCGCAGCGGCAACAGGCGGTTCGCGCCGATCAGCTTCAGAGAAATAGGGGCTCAAGCTGCCATAGCTGCAAAGCTGCTGGCTCGAGCTGCCAGAATTGCAAAGCTGCTGATTCCCTATTTGCTGCCAGAAAAGTCTATGTCCGAGCCGAGAGTCTCAAAGCCGGCCCTTGATGCCCTTCAGCACATCGATGACCTTGTTCAGATGCTCGCCGAGCACATGCTCCGCAAGCTTGGCGTCTCCGGCCTCTATGGCATCATAGATGCGCCGGTGCTCGCCGAGCAGCCGCTGGGCGGTGCCCCTCTCGCGGTAGAACCACAGCTCGCGGGTTTGGGAAATGGAAGACGCGAAGCGCTCGGCGAGGGATTCCATCATCTGCGCGAGCAGGGTATTGCCCGAGGCGGCTACGATCGCCATGTGGAACTCGGTGTCGGCGCGCTCGCCGGCCTCGGTGTCGCCGGCCTCGAGGCTGCTCTCCATCGATGCGAGAATCTCGCGCAGCCGCGCCAAATCGTCCGGTGCGCGCCTTGCGGAGGCGAGCGACACAGCCCCGATCTCCAGCACCTTGCGAACTTCCAGCAGCTCGGTCAAGGAGCCCGCATTGTGGAACATCTGGTCCGCGCCTTGCTTGGGATCACTGGGTAATACCGACTTGACGAAAGTGCCGCCGCCCTGGCGCACATCCAGCCAGCCGGTCGCCTTGAGCGCGCTGGCCGCCTCGCGGACCGTGGAACGGCCGACGCCGTACGATTCCGCCAGCTCCACGACGGAGGGCAGCCGCTGTCCGGGCTCCCAGGCGCCCGAGCGGATCTGTTCCAGCATATGTTCGGCTACAAGCTCATGGCCTTTGGCTTGGGTGATTTTCATCGCGACCTCCCGTGGCATCCCAAAAACATTCTATACAATGAAATCAGTATAGCATATAATGAGTTCCAAAGTCATCAGATGACCTGATGATCTAAAGGGCATATCCGTATGTCTGCGCGGGTGAACGTAAGCTTTCTACAGATGGGAAGGGGAAATGATCATGCTGGATCCGGCCATGGCGAGACGGCTGCGGGATATCGTAGGAGAGAAGCATTTCAGGGACGATCCGGAGGCGAGAGTCGCTCATTCCTATGACGGCACGCCCATGCTCCAGAGCTTGCCGGACGGCGTCATTTATCCGGACTCGACCGCTCAGGTGTCCGGGATCATGAAGGTTCTTGCAGAGTACCGCGTACCGGTCGTGTCTCGAGGCTCGGGCTCCAACCTGTGCGGAGGCACGGTCCCCTTGCAGGGCGGCATCGTCATGGTCATGCACCGGATGAACCGGCTGCTGGAGGTCGACATGGACAATCTGACGGCAACGGTGCAGCCGGGCATGATCACCGCCGCGTTCACCGAGCATATCGAATCGCTCGGGCTGTTCTACCCGCCGGATCCGAGCAGCATGAAGATCTCGACGATCGGCGGCAACATCAGCGAGTGCTCGGGCGGCCTGCGCGGGCTGAAATACGGAACGACCAAGGATTACGTGCTCGGTCTCGAAGCGGTCCTGGCCAATGGAGAAATTCTTCGCACCGGCGGCAAGCTCATGAAGGATGTGGCCGGCTACGATTTGACGAAGCTGCTCGTCGGCTCGGAGGGCACGCTGGCCATCATTACGGAAGCGACCTTGAAGCTCGTGCCTCCGCCCGCCGGCAAAAAGACGATGCTCGCGATGTACAAGGACCTGTACGGCGCAGCCCGGACCGTCTCTCGGATCATCGAGAATAAGATCATCCCGGCCACGCTGGAAATTCTCGACAACCCGACGATCCGGGTCGTCGACGATTTCGCCCATCTGGGATTGCCGCGGGATATGGAAGCGATTCTGCTGATCGAGCAGGACGGCGATCCCGAGGCGGTCGAGCGGGATATGGAAGCCATAAGGCTCATCTGCGAAGCCGAGAAGGCCGACCGGGTCGAAGTCGCCCAGACTCGCGAGGAGGCGGAAAAGCTAGTTGCGGCAAGGCGCAGCGCGTTCACGGCGCTGGCAAGGCTGCGTCCGACGACGATTCTCGAGGATGCGACCGTTCCCCGCTCCCGCATCGCGGACATGGTGCTGCGCATCCGGGAGATCGCGGACAAGTACGGCGTGTCCATCGCAACCTTCGGGCATGCGGGAGACGGCAATCTTCACCCGACCGCAACGACCGACGCCAGGGACACGGAGGAGGTCCACCGGGTCGAACAGGCTTTCGCGGAAATATTTGAAGCGGCCATCGAGCTTGGCGGCACCATTACCGGCGAGCATGGGGTCGGGGCCGTGAAGGCGCCGTTCCTGGAATGGAAGGTCGGGGCGAGCGGCATCGCCGTCATGAAAGGCATCAAGGATGCGTTCGACCCGCATCATCTGCTCAATCCCGGCAAGATGTTCGCCGGAGAAACTCGCAAAAGGGTGGTGATCGACCGTGGCTGATGGAATCCATGGAGGCCTCGGATTGGCGGTACAGCCGCATTCGGGACCGGGAAGCCTGCTCGGCAAGCCGGATGTGCGGCATGCCAATCCGGTGTCGAGAACGGTGCTGGCCAAGCTGGACTACGACCAGCTGACCAACTGCATGCGCTGCGGCTTCTGCCTGCCTGCTTGTCCGACATTCCGCGAGACGGGGCTTGAGCCGGAGTCGCCCCGCGGCCGGATCGCGCTCATGAAGGCCGTCGCCGACGGCATCATGGAGCCCGACAAGGCGTTCGCCGAGCAGATGAACCATTGTCTCGGCTGCCGGGCTTGCGAGCCGGCCTGTCCTGCCGACGTCAAATACGGGCAGCTGCTGGAGCAAGCCAGGGACGCGATCGAGGACCACGCGCAGCACAGCCTGCCGGCGAAGGGCGCTCGGAGGCTGTTCTTCAAGGATGTGCTGCCGCATCGCTCCCGCTTGAAGTGGCTCGGACGCTCGCTCTCCTTCTATCAGAAATCCGGTCTCCGGCAGGTGGCTCGCGGAACGGGCATCATGAAGCTGTTCCCGGCGGCCATGCGGGAGATGGAGCAGATTCTTCCCGATGCTTCCGGGAAAGGCGTCGTAGACCGCATCGGCACGGTCGTTCCAGCCAAGGGCGAGCCGATCGCACGCGTCGCCCTTTTCCGGGGCTGCATCATGGACGTGCTGTTCAGCGAGACGAATGTCCGCACGGCGGAGCTGCTGGCTGAGGCCGGCTTCGAGGTCGTCATCCCGGACAATCAGGTGTGCTGCGGAGCCTTGCATGCTCACAGCGGAGAGCTGGATCAGGCGAGAGGGCTTGCCCGGTCCAACCTGGACGCCTTCCGGGATGCGGGCATCCAGCATATCGTCTCCAACGCCGGCGGCTGCGGCGCGCAGCTGGCGGAATACGGCCATCTGATGCATGGAGATGAGCAGTATGCAGAGCTGGCCGTCGAGTTCGCTTCCCGCGTCGTCGATGTCAGCCAGCTGCTGCTCAGCAGCGACAGGCTGCCGGCCTTTACGGAGCAGAGCGGCAGCGTACGTGTCACTTACCAGGACTCCTGCCATCTCCGCAACGGAATGAGATCCTCGGGAGCACCGAGGCAGCTGATCCGCCAGGTTGCTGGCGCCTCCTTCGCCGAGATGAAGGAAGCCGACCGCTGCTGCGGCTCTGCGGGCATCTACAACGTCACGCAGCCGGAGATGGCGGGGCAGATTCTGGAGCACAAGATGGAGCATGCCAACGCTACCGGCGCGGCCTATCTGCTCACGAGCAATCCCGGCTGCCTGCTGCAGATGAAGCTCGGGGTGCAGAAGCACGGGGACCCGGCTGCGATGAAGGTCATGCATGTCGTCGATTTCCTGCACGAGCGCATGGGAGAGCCGGCAAGCCTCTCTGCGGCAGGGAAGCAAGGATGGCTTTAAGGCACGGAGGTAGTCTTGCATAAAGGCAGGTACCGACAGATAGCCCGCTTCCGACTAGTCGGAAGCGGGCTTGTTTAAAGTTCCACGGACGCACAGGGAGAAATGAAGCCCTCAAAAACGCATGGAGAGTAAGGGGCCGAGGATGCTCCTCGTTCGCCTTGAAGGAGCTTGAATTGCATCCAGCTCATTTGCAGTCATAAGGTATCGCGGCGGGCTTCAGCCGCTTTGCTTGCGGGGGTTCAAATCTTGCGGTTAAATTAAAATGGACACAAGAATAGAGGGAGCGGGATCATAAACCAAACCCGCTATTTCAGGTGTCCTAGATGAGCGGATCACGCCAACGTCTCATCCGTACAATGTGCACACGGTCATCGTACGCCAGAAGAAGAGGAGCGGGTTAAAGCCATTTAATTAATGTAGAGTAATAAAGGCTCTCCCAAAAGCGAGAGGAGAGAAAAAGGAGGAGATATTCTGAAAGCGAATCGGATGGAAGCGTTCAGCGACGGCGTTTTGGCGATCATCATTACGATCATGGTACTGGAATTTAAATTGCCGGAAGGCCATGACTGGTCTGCTCTGATCGAACTTGGTCCTAAATTTCTCAGCTACATCTTCAGTTTCATCTACATCGGCATTTACTGGAACAATCATCATCATTTGCTTCATATGGTAAGAACGATGAACGGACGTTTGATGTGGCTCAACTTGCTGCTTCTATTCTGGCTATCCCTTGTGCCTTTCACGACAGCCTGGATGGGGGAAAGCCATTTTGCCGCCACCCCAACCGCACTGTACGGTACTATTCTTCTCCTAGCGGCGCTCTCGTACTGGCTGCTTCAGCGCGCCATTATTAACCAGCATTCCGGCGATCTCTCCTTCATCATGGCGATGGGCAGAGACTGGAAGGGGAAATTATCTCCCTTGCTCTACTTGATAGCGGTCTTGACCGCGTATGCGAGTCCTTGGATATCCGGCATCTTCTTCGTACTCGTTGCGGTGATCTGGTTCGTACCCGATAAGCGTATCGAGCATGTGCTGAGAGGCCAGTAAGTAAAAAGCCAGCCCTCCTTACCCTCTTCTCAGCGCTGCTCGGGCGACCATGTCTCCCCTGCAACTTCTGATCGTGCTCTTCGGCTGCATTCCCGTGCATTTCGTGGAAAGGGCGACGGCCTGGCGCACGTCCAATCTTCCGGCATGCCGCGTTTCACCGTCCCATTCGCCGATTATAAAACATCTAAGCCGCAGCCTATTGCTTGTGGCTTCTTTTCATGCTGATGCACCACACGCTGTGAACCGGATCACGTTTTATGCATTCGATATATGCGGAGATGCAGAATGTAGAAATCTTAGATTTAAGCTCATTGATAAACATACGGTGTTAATACTAGATGTTATAAGTACAGATTATATACACGATTGCATGGCCGTTTCTGTGGCAGCAGCTGATCGAAAAATTTTGAACAGGGAGGAAGTCAATCATGCTGTTTCGAAAAGCGGTTCCAGCCGATATCATGGGTTGCTGCTGATGATGGAGTGGTTGTATCGACAGCATGTTTTTGCTTATGCCGATTCGCCGATTTGAAAATCCTTCCGGATTGGTTGCGTATATGACGAATGTCTTCACAGTCCCAGTCTACCGTCGCCAAGGCATAGGATCCAAGCTTGTTCATGAAGCGGCAGAAGATTTGAAGATACAAGGAATAAGAAAAATCCTGCTGCATTCGTCTGATATGGCTAACCCGATGGATGAAAGTCTTGGTATTGCTAAGGGAAGAACTGCATGTCAATAAATATTTGAAGCTAGCATGTTCTCAAGTCTATTGCCTTTACTATCTCTAAATAGTAGATTTGTACGTTTAACCTATCTCTGAACGAGTGTATTTAGGAGCTGCTATTCGTCCAAGGAGGATCAAAAAATGGAATGCCGAACGGAAGTTTCGCTGGCTGGGAACCCGGAGTTCTATGACTTTCTGACCGCCAAGCTGAAGGAGTTCAACAACGAGCAATCCTTCCATCATCGGGAGAAGAGGAAGGAAGGGGCCATTCAGCCGCTGCATATCATGCTCAAGGACGACGAAGGGAGCTGGAGAGGCGGGCTGACTGCCCAGGTGCTCTGGGGATGGCTGGAGATCGGGTATTTCTGGCTGGAGGAGGAATTCAGGGGTCGAGGAACCGGCTCAGGGCTGCTCGCTCAAGCCGAGGAGCTGGCCAGGCAGATGGGAGCGGTCAGATCGAAGGTGACGACATTCTCTTTCCAGGCGAGAGAGTTCTACGAGAGGTACGGATACGAGGTCGTAGGCGAGATCGAGGACTATCCTCCCGGCAGCTCCTATTACTTCCTGGTCAAAAAGCTGTAGGCACGGCAAAAAGGCAGACCTTGACGGCTGCCTTTTTTCGTTTGTCCTTTGTCGTCTTGTTCTTGTTTCGGGATCGATTCGGTCCAGATGTCTGCCAGCCGGTCAGGCTGGAAGCGGCCAACTCCCGGAACTAGCTTCCAGTCCGCAGGGCTTGCACCATCTCCAGCACCCGCTGCGCCGCTTCTTCCGCGGCCAGGCTTGCCTTGTCCGCGCTGCCGCGCCGGACAAACTCCACCCTGCCGTCCGCCGCATCGCGGCCGACGACGATGCGTGCCGGAATGCCGATGAGATCGGCATCCTTGAACTTGACGCCGGGCCGCTCGTCGCGGTCGTCGACGAGCACCTCCGCGCCGGCCTCCTCCAAGCGGAGGCGCAGCTTGTGCGCGAGAGCCATCTGGACTTCGTCCTTGACCGACACCGGAATGACATGGACGTGGAACGGAGCCAGCGCCGCCGGCCACACAATGCCGTTCTCGTCATGGGATTGCTCCACCGCTGCGGACAGAAGGCGCGAGACGCCGATGCCATAGCAGCCCATGATCATCGGATGCGTTTTGCCGTCGGCGTCGAGGAAGGTAGCCCCCAGCTTCTCGCTGTATTTTGTGCCGAGCTTGAATACTTGGCCCATCTCGATGCCGCGATGGAACAGGAGCGCGCCTTCCCGGCATTTCGGGCAAAGGTCGCCTGCCTGCGCGTTGCGGAAATCGCCGACAACCGCTGCCCTTAGATGCCTTCCCGCATGAACGCCGCGGATATGGAAGTCCTCTTCGTTCGCGCCGGCGATTCCGTCCGTTACAGCAGCCGCGTCATGATCGGCATAGACGGGAATATCCAGTCCGAGAGGACCGGCGAATCCTACGGGAGCGCCCGTCGTCATCATGACCTCGTCAGCCTCGGCAAGCGAGATGGAATCCGCTCCAAGGAAATTCTTGACCTTGAGCTCGTTGATCTCATGGTCGCCGCGGACGACGACGGCTACGATGCTTCCGTCGGCCTCGAACAGCACGGTTTTGAGAATCTGCGAGGGAGGCAGCTCCAGAAAAGCGGTCAGCTGTCCGATCGTTCGAACGCCGGGCGTATGGATTTTTTCGGGCTCCGAGGCAAGGGCCGCGGGTGCCGGTTCATCCTTGTGGCTGCTGTCGTTCCCGAATAGACGGCCCGGCTCCGCATCGTTCGCCGACTTCCGTCCTGGCTCGGCTTTCTCGAGATTGGCGGCATACCCGCAGCAGGTGCAGGAAGCGATCGTATCCTCTCCGATGGAGGCAAGAGCCATGAATTCATGCGTGCCTCCGTCGCCGCCGATCGTTCCGGCATCGGCTTCGACGGGGCGGAAGGTCAAGCCGAGACGGCTGAAGATCCGGTTGTACGCCTCGAACATCGTTTGATAGGAATGGTCCAGCCCCTCTTGGGTCGTATCGAAGGAATAGGCATCCTTCATCAGGAACTCCCTCCCGCGCAGCAGTCCGAACCGGGGGCGGCGCTCGTCCCGGAACTTGGTCTGAATCTGATAGACCGTCAGCGGAAGCCTCCGATATGAGGATACCTCATCCCGCACGAGAGAGGTGACGACCTCCTCATGCGTCGGACCGAGCGCGAACTCCCGGTCATGGCGGTCGCGCATGCGCATCAGCTCCGGACCGTAAGCGTCATAACGGCCGGACTCCCGCCACAGCTCCGTCGGCTGGAGCGCGGGCAGAAGAACCTCCTGGGCGCCGGCCTTTTCCATTTCCTCCCGGATGATCTGCTCGGCCTTGCGGAGAACTTTGCGTCCCAGCGGCAAATAAGAGTAGATGCCGGCGGCGGTCTGCCGGATGAAGCCTGCCCGCAGCAGCAGCCGGTGGCTGGCAGCCTCGGCTTCGCCGGGAGTGTCGCGCAGGGTGGACAGAAGCAGCTTGCTTTGAAGCATGAAATACCCCTCCTTGGGTGATGTACCTATTCGTCAAAGGATGAATGGGCCGGATAAAACAAATAAGATGCATTCGTCAACGGATGAATGGGCCGCATAAAACAAAAAAGACCCATTCGTCAAAGGATGAATGGGCCGCATAAAACAAATAAGACCCATTCGTCAACGGATGAATGGGCCGCATAAAACAAATAAGACGCATTCGTCCAGGGACGAATGCGTCGCGGTACCACCCTGAGTTCGGCTCCGGCCGGACTGGCGGCAGGAAGCCCTTGAGACGGATAACGGCAGGAAGCCGGCGCCGGGCCTGCGGACAGGCACGGGATGCAGCTCGCAAGGTGGGGATGCCGGGGTTCGATGCGGGAAACCTTGCAGCCTGGGGGTTTCCTCTCTGGACGGCGAACGGCGGGGCATGCTGGCCTTGGTCACAGCAGATGCGGATATCGGGTTTTTTCCACCATATCGGAAACCGGTTGCAAGGTCAAGAAGAGAACGCGGGAACGCGGAAGCCATGCGCGGCAAATTGAAGCCGAAACAACTATGGCGGTCAAGGCGTCTAACAACTAATCGATGAAATAACGCTTGAAACGGAAAGGATGCCGCGGCATGAGCAGCAGCTTGAAGAAAAACAGGTCCCTGCTGGGGGCGCTGACGGTGATATCGGTCTTATTGCTCCTGTATCTGCTCCTGTTCAAGCCCGCTTCCGGACATCGCTACATCGTTCCGGAAGGGTATGCAGGCTGGGTGGTCGTCGTCTTCGGCCAGCAGGGCAGCGCGCCTCTGGAACGCAAGGACGGGGACTACGTCTATCCCATCGACTCGACCGGATGGCTGCGGACATCCAGCCCGATGAAGCCTGGAAGCGTGAAGCTTTATTACAGGTCTGCCGACGGCAGCGTCAAGCCCGCTCCAGCCGGCGCCGCACTCGTCAACGGCGGGGGAACGCATGGAGGCTCGCGTTCGGAAGCGGGCGGGGAGCAGGTCGAGCTGCCCACAGTCGTCGACTTCTACGTCGGAACGGAAGAACAGTACGAGCAGCGGACAAGCGAATCGCCGCGTGCCGAAGCATGGAGGAGGCCGTGAGCGGAATGGATGCATCCTTTGCCTGGGTAGCCGTCCCGGTTTTCGTCGCCGGTGTCGGGCTTTTATTCGTCCGTAGAAGGAAATTCGGAAGCTGGAGTGGAAAAGGGTTGGGGATGATGCTGATCCTGTTTTCGATCCTGGCGCTGCTGGCGGCCGTTCTGCTAGCCGGTTCCGACGATATTCACAATTACGGGCATTAGCCTGAACATCAAGGGGACACGCCCCCCAGCCAACCGCATTAACGACTGCACACGTAGAAAATCGGCTTTGCAGCCGAACATCTTGCATTCCACCCAGGAGGCTTACCCATCGCCATGACCTTCGATCCGCTCTATCATCCGCATCCTTCCTATCGTCTTCCCACGTACTCGCGCAATGGAATGGTCGCCACCTCGCAGCCGCTCGCCGCTCAGGCCGGCCTCGATATATTGAAAAAGGGCGGCAACGCCATCGACGCCGCGATCGCGGCAGCTGCGGCGCTGACGGTCGTGGAGCCTTGCTCCAACGGCATCGGCGGCGACGCCTTCGCCCTGGTGTGGACGGAAGGCCGCCTGCATGGCCTGAACAGCAGCGGCCCGGCTCCGGCTTCGATCTCCATCGACGCCGTGAAGGAGCGGGGCCACTCGGAGATGCCGAAGTTCGGCGCCATCCCCGTCACCGTGCCGGGAGCGCCGGCCGCATGGGGCGAGCTGTCGCGCCGCTTCGGCAAGCTGCCGCTGATCGAGGCGCTGGAGCCTGCGATCCGCTACGCGGAGGAAGGCTTCCCGGTGTCCCCGACCGCGGCTTATTACTGGGAGCGCGCCGCCCGCACTCTACCGGGAGAGGCTGCCTCAGAATACAGCCCGCTCCTGGTACGATACGTTCGCTCCGGGCGGCAGGACTCCGGCGGCGGGCGAGCTGTGGCGCTCGCCTGGACATGCCCGGGCGTTGGCCTCGATCGGCGAGTCGGGCGCCGACAGCTTTTATCGCGGAGAGCTCGCGGAAGCCATTGCAGCTTATGTGCGCGGCGAAGGCGGATTTCTGACCGCGGAGGATCTCGCCGCATTCCGGCCGGAATGGGTGGACCCCATCCATGTGAACTACCGCGGCTACGAGGTGTGGGAAATGCCGCCGAACGGCCAGGGGCTGATCGCGCTGCTGGCGCTCAACATTTTGGGCGGAATGGAGTTCGCTCCGGACAGCCTGCTCGCTCCGGGGGCTCTGCACCGCCAGATCGAGGCGATGAAGCTCGCATTTTCCGACGGCCTCAAGTTCATTACCGATCCGGCCCATATGAATATCACGGTCCAGGATCTGCTGTCGGCTTCCTACGGGGATCTGCGCCGGGGAATGATCGGTCCGCAGGCTCGGATGCCGGAGGCGGGCGAGCCGTCCTCGGGAGGCACCGTCTATCTGGCGGCCGCCGACGCCGAAGGCAATATGGTCTCCTTCATCCAGAGCAACTACATGGGCTTCGGCTCCGGCCTCGTCGTGCCGGGAACCGGCATCGCGCTGCAGAACCGCGGCAGCGACTTCTCGCTGGATCCTGCCCATGCCAACGCGCTTCAGCCCGGTAAAAAAACGTACCATACGATCATCCCGGGCTTCCTGACCCGCGGCGGGGAGGCGGTCGGACCGTTCGGCGTCATGGGCGGCTACATGCAGCCGCAGGGCCATGTCCAGGCCGTCATGAACATGGTCGACTTCGCCCTGCATCCGCAGGCCGCGCTCGACACGCCGCGCTGGCAGTGGCATAAGGATCTGTCGGTTTCCCTGGAGCCGCATTTCCCGCTGGCGGCCGCCCAGGCGCTGGAGAGGATGGGCCACCGGATCACGCTGGAGTCCGGCTTCGGCTCCTTCGGCCGGGGGCAGATCATCCTGCGCGATCCGGCAAGCGGCGTGCTGTGCGGAGGCACCGATTTCCGCACCGACGGCACCGTGGCGGGCTGGTAGCCCGTACCGGAGTCATGCCGTATAAGCGGCGCTAGACGGATCAAGAGGGGGGGCAAGAGCGTTGAGCCAAGAAGGAAAGCCGGAAGCCGTCGGCAGCCAGGGAGGCGGCGAAGCCGCATGTACGGAGAGGAAGAGCACAACCGCCTCTGTCCCTGCATCCGGCCTGAAGCAGGCGACCTTCGCGGGCGGCTGCTTCTGGTGCATGGTGCAGCCATTCGAGGATCTGCCCGGCATCGAGTCGATCCTGTCGGGCTACACCGGCGGGCATGCGGACCATCCGACCTACGATGCCGTCGCTTCGGAGACGACCGGGCATGCGGAAGCGGTCCGGATCGTATACGACCCGGATCTGTTCCCGTATGAACGGCTGCTGGACATCTTCTGGCAGCAGATCGATCCGACCGACGCGGGCGGCCAGTTCCAGGACCGGGGCGCCTCGTACCGGACGGCGATTTTCTATCATGACGGCGCGCAGCGGCGGCTCGCCGAGGCATCCCGCCGGGAGCTGCAGTCGAGCCGCCGCTTCAAGGGCCGGATCGTGACGGAAATCGTGCCGGCCGGCCCTTTCTATCCGGCGGAAGAGGAGCATCAGAATTACCACCGCAAGAGCTTCGGCCATTACCGGCTGTACCGGCAGGCCTCGGGGAGAGACGAGCATGCCGCCAAGCATTGGCCTGCCCTGCTGCCCGACGGGGAGCTGCGAAGACGGCTCAGCCCGCTGCAGTACGAGGTCGTCCGCCATGGCGCGCAGGAGCCTCCGTATGACAATCCGTATTGGAACAACAAGGAAGACGGCATCTATGTCGATGCCGTCGGAGGCG
The DNA here is from genome assembly GCF_000469945.2 of Paenibacillus sp. P22. NCBI lineage: Bacteria > Bacillati > Bacillota > Bacilli > Caryophanales > Paenibacillaceae > Paenibacillus > Paenibacillus sp. P22. The sequence goes on from NZ_CBRA020000070.1 coordinate 23,875, forward strand.
ATCCTTTATTTTCGACGATGGATCAGTTCGACGCAGGGGATGGCTGGCCGGCATTCCGCAGGCCTTTGCACGAAGGGCTGCTGCGGCGCGAAGCGGATCTGTCGACGACGCCGCCCCGGATCCGGCTCAAGGCAAGGCTGAGCGGAGCTTGTCTCGGCCACCTGCTCGGCGAAACGGGCAGCAGGCAGGGAGGGCATTACCGGATCTTCTCCGCCGCGCTTCGGTTCATTCCCAAGGAAGAGCTGGCCTCGCAAGGTTACGCCGGCCGGCCCGCACTGTGGAGCCGGGGCTCTTGAATCAGGCGTAGTTCAAAGGACTGCCCTCTCCGGCCTTTTCCTGAAGATGCGGAGCCCAAGCCTGGTCGAGCGTGCGTGTCATGACAAGGCGAAGCACGAATTTGCCCAGCTCGTCGAAGCTCAGACGCTTCAGCCCGGCGATGAAGTCGTCGGTCAGGACGGAATCGTCCAGCACCTCCTTTACCACTTCAATAACCGTATGCACACGTGCTGTATGTTCAAGTTCATCGATGGATCTCATAAACGGGAATTCCCCCTTAGCGAATATAAGGCCGGCTTGCATGGACAGGCCTGGCCTTGCGGAATTGGCGAATGATGGCAGCCCCTCCGCCCGTCAAATTTTAGCACGGCGAAGCAAGCGACAAGCGCAGTCTGAATAAATACTAATGTGGTTATCATTTTTCTCATGGGCCGTGGCAGTCCGGCAAAGCGACGATGGGATCGCAAGGAAGGTTCATTCTTCTTCGGCGTATTCTTCTGTTATAATAGAGGCAAACTACCGGGTAGAAATGGGTGTGAGCGATGAACCAAGACGATAAGCTTGCCGTGCTGAAAGCTCTCTCCAACGAGACTCGCCTGAATATTCTCTGCTGGCTCAGGGAGCCTGAGAAGCAGTTCAGCGCCCAGCCCTGCGAGGTTCAGAATGAATTTCCGGGCAGCGTCTGCGTAGGCAGCATCCAGGAAAAGGCCGGGCTGACCCAGTCCGTCATCTCCTCTTATCTGTCCTCCATGCAAAAGGCGGGTCTGCTGGAATCTCGCCGTTACGGCCAATGGACGTACTACAGGCGCAACGAGCAGGGAATCGAGAATTTCCTGGCCGGTTTCGCGTCGGATCTTCAGGGTAAAGAGAACTGAAGCGCTCAAGCTCGGCACAGGGCTTGCATTTCATCGAGTTAATCTATATATTCATGATTGTAGATATATAAGGCATCCTATACCGCATCACACAGGAGGAGAGACCAAGATGACTCTGTCCAAAACCGCAGCAGCGCTTTTCCAGCCTTTCGAAGGCGGCAAGCTGAACCTAGATACGCGGATCGTAATGGCCCCTATGACCCGCGGCTTCTCGCCGAAAGGCGTTCCCGGCCCTGACGTGGCCGGTTATTACCGTCGCCGTGCCGAGCACAGCGTCGGCTTGATCATCACCGAAGGAACGGTCATCAACCATCCGGCGGCCGCCGCCGACCGCGACGTGCCCCACTTCTATGGGGAGGAAGCGCTGGCAGGCTGGGAGCGCGTCGTCCGCGAGGTGCATGAAGCCGGCGGCAGGATCATTCCGCAAATCTGGCATGTGGGCACCGCCCGCGAGAGGGAGAAGTTCCCGGAGTCCGACGCTGCCCCGATCGGCCCTTCCGGCCTCAGCCTCACCGGCCAGCCCGTGTCGGAGCCGCTGACGACGGAAGAAATCCGCGGGCTTGTGCAAGGCTACGCCCAAGCGGCCGCCGACGCCAAGCGCATCGGCTTTGACGGCGTGGAGATCCATGGAGCGCACGGCTATCTGATCGACCAGTTCTTCTGGGAGACGACGAACAAGCGCACCGACGAATACGGCGGCGATATGGTCGGACGCACCCGCTTCGCGGTCGAAGTCATCGAGGCGGTCCGCGCGGCGGTCGGTCCTGACTTCCCGATCGTGTTCCGCTTCTCGCAGTGGAAGCCGGTGGACTATGCGGCCAAGCTCGCTCCGACTCCGGAGGATCTCGAGAAGTTCCTCGCCCCGCTGTCCGCTGCCGGCGTCGATATCTTCCACTGCTCCACGCGCCGCTTCTGGGAGCCGGAGTTCGAAGGCTCCGACCTGAACCTGGCGGGCTGGACCAAGAAAATTACCGGCAAGCCTACGATTACGGTCGGCTCTGTCGGCCTCGACTCCGAGTTCACCAGCCTGTTCGCTGAAGGCAAAGGCGGGGAGGCGCAAGGAATCGACAGCCTGATCGAGCGCTTCGAGAAGGGCGAGTTCGACCTCGTCGCCGTCGGCCGCGCGCTGCTGGGAGATCCGGCATGGGCGGAGAAAATTCGCGGCGGCCGCACGGATGAGCTGCAGACGTTCACGAAGGAAGCTTTGGGTTCGCTCAGCTAAAGGCCTGCAGAAGAACCATTCCGCAGTCATAAAAATTCAAAGAAGCTTCATCCCGCATCGGCGGGATGAAGCTTTTTATCCTTTTCGGACTCTTTTTCCGCCGGCCATTTGTCGACCGTGACGGCTTCCCGCCGGCCGGCCGCTTCCATGCCGGAATGGCCGGACATGAACGCTCAGGCAGACCGGAATTCTGCTTTCGGCAGCTGATTTCTCCTTGCTCCCGCGCAACTTGCCCCCCTTTTCCATCGTTTCCATTGGAGATTGAGGGCCGGTTTTCCGCCTTTTTATAGGCAATCCGGCTGCTGCCGGATAGAGGTTTTTTATTGGCTTCCCTATCTGCGCCTATCAAACGAATACGAGGAGAAGTATAATGAATTGATTCCAGTGGACTAATCCGTCAGAGGTGAATAGATGAACATTCAGAAGAAAATTTGGACAGGCGTTGCCGTTTCTATTCTACTTCTAACTTATTTTGTAGCTTTGTCGTGGGTCATGTTGGACTCATCCTGGGCGATCGTTTCTACGGCGCTTGGGGCAGCCGGCATTGCCGCTGTCGGCTTCATTTCTATAGGAGCAGTCCGCAGCTTGCGGAGCGGCATGGCGCAGATCGCCGGCATCGCGAAGAGAATGGAGGAAGGCGAGAAGGTGGAGGAGGCCGGTCCGGCAGAGGCAGCCGGCGAGTTCAGCTCCCTGGCCGCGACGTTCCGCTCCCTGGCGGACACCCTGTTCAACAAGACGGAGCAGGAACGCTCCATGCGGCTGGAGGCGGAGGAGCAGGCATGGATCAATGCAAGCGTCTCGGAGATGGCCATTCTGCTGCAAGGGTCTATCGAGGTGGAGGCGGCTTCCCGGATTTTCATCCGCAAGCTGGCTGCAGCTGTCGATGCAAGCTACGGCTCCATGTATGTCGGACGCGACGCGAAGTATCATTTCGCCGCCGGTTATGCCCATGATGCCGGCGAGCTGCCGCGGGAGCCGATTCAGCCGGGGCAGGGCCTGGTGGGGCAATGCGCTTTGGACAAGGCTCCGCTGGAGCTGCGGCATATTCCCGATGGGTATATCCGCATCCAGTCGGCTCTGGGAGCCGCCGTGCCTTCCAGCCTGCTGGTCGTTCCCCTTCTTTACGAGGGGGAGACCGTCGCTGTCCTGGAGCTGGCCTCGTTCCGGGAATTCGCCGGGAAGGAGCGGCAGCTGATCGACCGCGTCAGCCACAATATGGGCGTGCTGATCAATACGCTGGCGGATGTGGCGAAGATCGACGAGCTGCTGCGCGAAACGCAGAACCAGAAGAAAGAGCTTGAAGCCCAGACGGAGGAGCTGCAAGCTCAGACGGAAGAGCTGCAAGCCCAGACGGAAGAGCTGCAGCATCAGACGGAGGAGCTGCAGGCTCAGACGGAGGAGCTCAAGGCCCAGGCGGACGAGCTTCATCTCCAGTCAATTCAGCTGGAGCAGTCCAATGACCAGCTGCGGCTAGAGACGGAAACGACGGCCAGGCAGAAGGAGCAGATCGAGATTCAGTTTCTGGAGGAGCAGGCGCAGGCCGAGCAGCTGCGGCTGCAGGCGGAAAAGCTGCGTGTGCAGACGGAGCAGTTGAAGGAAGCCGGCGAGATGGCGCTTCGCCAGAAGGAGGAGATCGAGCGTCAGGCCGACGAACTGAAGGATCAGGCGGAAGAGCTTCGCCTGTCGAACGAAGGGCTCAGGGAGCAGATGGAGCTGACGGAGCGCCAAAAGAGGGAGCTTCAGCTTCAGTCCGAGGAGCTGCAGGCCCAGACGGAAGAGCTGCAGGCTCAGACCGACGAGCTGCAGGCCCAGTCGGAGGAGCTGCAGGCCCAGACCGACGAGCTCAAGGTTCAAGCCGAGGAGCTTGAAATGTTCAATCATTCGCTGCAAGAGCAGATGGAACTGACCGAAAGCCAAAAGATCGAAATCAAAGCCCAGGCGGACGAAATCTATCTGGCCGCCCAGCACAAATCGGAATTTCTGGCCAACGTCTCCCACGAGCTGCGCACGCCGCTCAACAGCCTCCTCATCCTGTCGCAAATATTGGCGGAGAACAAGGAAGGCAATCTGCAGACCAAGCAGCTGGAATATGTTCATACGATCTACTCGTCCGGCAAGGATCTCCTGCAGCTGATCGACGAAATTCTCGATCTGGCCAAGCTGGAGACCGGCAAGATGACTCCTGTCATCGAAGCGACCGAGCTTCACGGCATCGCCGACCAGCTGTACCGCACTTTTGAGCTGCAGGCGCAGAAGAAATCAATCGCCTTCGACATCCGGATGGACCGCAGCCTGCCGGCTTCGATTCTGACGGATGGGCACCGGGTTCAGCAGATCATCCGCAACCTGCTGTCCAATGCCCTCAAATTCACGGAGGAAGGCTCCGTTTCTCTTCATATCGGTTCCGGCAGTCCGGCATCGCCGGGAGCCGGGCCGGAAGAAATCGTATTCGCCGTCGCGGATACGGGGATCGGGATTCCCGCGTCCAAGCTGGAGTCCATCTTCGAGGCCTTCCAGCAGGCGGACGGAACGACGAGCCGCAAGTACGGCGGCACGGGCCTTGGCCTGACGATCAGCCGAGAGCTGGCGGGCCTGCTGGGGGGGCGGATCGAGGCTTCCTCCATGGACGGACAAGGAAGCACCTTCAGCCTGATTATTCCGGCCAGACTGCCGGAAGCCGCGGCAAGCAAGGAAGCGGAGCCGATCTCGATCGCATCCGAATCGGAGAGGTCCGGCCAAGGCAAGTTCATGGAATCGTTCGTTCCGGACATTTCCATCTCCAATCCGAAGCTGCTGCAATTTTCCGAGATGGAGGACGACCGCGACGATCTGCAGCAAGGCGATACGGTGCTCCTGATCATTGAAGATGATGCCGACTTCGCGGCCATCCTGCTGCAGATCGCCCGGCGGCGCGGCTTCAAGGCGATCGTCGCCTTCCAGGGGGACCAGGGCCTCGCGCTCGCCCATGCCTACAAGCCGGACGCCATTCTGCTCGACACCGATCTTCCTGTCCTGGACGGATGGTCGATTATAAGCAGGCTGAAGAGCCGGCCGGAGCTGCGGCATATTCCCGTCCACGTCATCTCGACGGAGGACCGCGACCAGCAGACGCTCAGCCTCGGGGCGCTTTCCTTCTGGAAGAAGCCGAACGGGCCGGAGGAGCTGGAAGCCGCATTTCTGGACATCGAGTCGTACATCCGGCGCCGGGTCAAAAACCTGCTGATCGTCGAGGACAATGTCGATCTGCGCAAAAGCCTGGTCGCCTACATCGACCATCCCGACGTCCGGATCACCGCGGTCGGCACGGGCCGGGAAGCGATGGAGCAGCTGGCCGTCCAGCATTTCGACTGCATGGTGCTGGATCTGGGCCTTGCCGACATATCGGGCTTCGACCTGCTGGAGCAGGTGAAGACCAACCGCAAGCTGCAGACGCTGCCCGTGACGATTTACACCGGCAAGGAGCTCGGCAAGCAGGATGAGCTGAAGCTCAAGCATTATGCCGAGAGCATCGTCATCAAGAACGTCAGGTCGATGGAACGGCTGTACGACGAGACCGCCCTCTACCTGCATCGCCGCACGGCGGACCTGCCGCCGGACAAGCAGCGCATCATCGAGAAGCTGCATAATCCGGAGGCTGCTTTCGAGGGAAGGCGCATTCTGCTCGTCGACGACGACATGAGAAATATTTTTGCCTTGTCCAGCGTGCTGGAGGGCTACAACATGGATATCCAGTTCGCCCAGAACGGCAAGGAAGCTCTCGCCATGCTGCAGAGGATGGAGGATGTCGATCTCGTCTTCATGGACATCATGATGCCGGAGATGGACGGCTATGAGACGATGAGGGCGATTCGCGCCATTCCGGCCTACGACAGCCTGGTCATCATCGCGCTGACGGCGCGGGCCATGGAAGAGGACCGGATCAAATGCCTGGATGCGGGAGCATCCGATTATATTCCCAAGCCGATCAACACAACCCAGCTGGTCACGATGCTCAAGACTTGGCTGATCAACTAACGACAACGAAAGACAGGTGGGGCTGGGATGGATTATCCCGTTAACATTCTGCTTGTGGACGACCGTCCGGACGAATATACGTCGATTGCGGCGCTGTTGGCCGACAAGCCTTATCAGCTTCTGGGAGCGGCTTCCGGCATGCTTGCGCTCAAAGCCTTGCTGGAGAACGAGGTCGCGCTGATCATCATGGACGTGCTCATGCCGGACATGAACGGATTCGAGACGGCCCGGCGCATCAAGATGAGAAAGAAATCGCAGGATATTCCGATCATCTTCCTCACATCGCTCACCTCGGAGCTGCAGGATTACATGAAAGCCTATTCGGCCGGCGCCATCGATTACTTGACCAAGCCGTTCCAGCCCGACATCCTGCGCAGCAAGATCGACGGCTTCGTGAGCCTGTACAAAGCGCGCAAGGAGCTCCAGATCAAGAGCGACCAGCTGCAGCAGCGGACGGCCGAGCTGGAGGCGAGCAACCGGGCGCTGATGGAACTGAAGGAAAAGGCGGAAGTCGCGCTGCGGATCAAGTCCGGGTTCCTCTCCATGATCAGCCATGAGATCCGGACACCGATGAACGGCATCCTGTCCATGTCCGAGATGCTGCTGGAGGCGGAGCTCAAGCCTCAGGACCGCCGCACGGCCGAGATTATCCATAAGAGCGGGCGAGGGCTGCTGTCCGTCGTCAATCAGATCCTGGATTATTCCAAGATGGAATCCGGCAAGATGGAGCTGGACTACCGGCCGTTCGAGGTGGAGGAATGCCTGGGAGAAACGCTTGATCTATTCAAGGGGCTCGCTCTGGAAAAAAACCTGAGCCTCGAATCCTATCTGGATCCGTCTGTTCCTGCGGTGCTGGAAGGCGATTCGAACCGTCTGCGGCAAATACTGATCAACCTGATCGGCAACGCGATCAAGTTCACTGAATCGGGCGGCGTCAAGATCTACGTGAACAAGAGAGACGAGACGGAGGAAACCGTTCAGCTCGAGTTCGTCGTGGAGGATTCGGGAATCGGCATTCCCCAGGAAAAGATGGACGAGCTGTTCCAGCCGTTCATCCAGCTTCAGACGCCGTTCGCTTCCAAGCAGGAAGGGACCGGTCTCGGCCTGTCCATCTGCAAGACTTTGGTCGAGCTGATGGGCGGAACCATCTATGCGACCTCCCAGGTCGGGGACGGCACCATGTTCATCTTTACGATGATCGCCGCTCTGCCGGCCGGCGGCCGGCCTTCCGTTTCCGCTTGAAGACCGGTTCTGCAAAAGAATGGACAAGCCCTTGGCCCGTGCTGCCAGGGGCTGGTTCTTTTTTTCGGGACGATTCCGATCCGGACGACAGCAAGGACCGGCAGGCGGCAAAAGCCGTCTTTTTTCATTTTCGCCGAGAATGTGAAAAAAAGGGAATAAACCCGAAAAAAGGTGCCTTTATCGGCCGGTATTGTGTTGGTACGATGATCACATACGGGGTCGTCCCCTGTATGAATGCATGGATGGGAAAGGAGCTGGAAAGACGAATCGGTTTTATGAAAGCGTTATCAAAAGTCGAGGAGGAACAAAATGAAGAAAATGACGGCGGGCCTGCTCATGCTGGCCCTTATTCTGTCCCTGCTGCCGGCGGGCAGAGCTACAGCCTATAACGGCGAAGTCGCGCTCGGCTCCGGCTCTTATTCCACGGTGCTGCCGGCCGGAGCGGTCGACACCCAGTCCAACATCTACAAGACGGCCAACGTCACGGGAGCGATGCCTACCAATGACTGGTGGAGCAACCTGGCTTGTGATACGTATTCCGAAGCCCAATATCCGCATCCGCTGGCGATGAAAAACGGCTCCGGAGGCATCCGCATCTATTATCCGGGCAACCGGATTACGGCGAACTCCAGCTGCGTCTGCGGCTGGATCAACGATATCCATGACTTCACGGTCGGGCATACGGCCGTCTCGAGCTTCCCCGACGCCAAGGTCGACGGCTTCAGCGACTGGTTCGTGAAGGCTCAATACAAGAGCGGCGCGAACGAAATGAACGTTACGTACGGGCACGGTTCTCCTTACGTGTACTTTACGTATGCGGGCGGCAGTCCGAAGGTGGACTTTTACGACGCTCCGACGATCTGGTCCGGCAGCGCAAGCACTCCGGTGCTAGGCATAACGGTGGCAGGCGCGCATTACGGGCTGTTCGGCGCGAGCGGCAGCACCTGGAGCGGCATCGGCGGCAAAACGCTGACGAACAACGGCAGCACGTATTTCTCCGTTGCCGTCCTTCCGGACAATACGCAGGCGACTCTGAACAAATACGCCCAGTATGCCTACTCGCATGTGACGGGAACCCAGGTGTCGTATGCCTACAACGCTTCGACAAGCAAGGTGACGTCGACCTTCACCTTCACGACGCAGGCCAAGCAGGGCACGCAGACGGGCACGATTTTTGCCCTCTATCCGCATCAATGGAAGAACAGCTCGAGCCCGCTGCTCTCCTACACGTACAATTCGGTGCGCGGCCTCATGAAGACGGGGGAAGGGAGCTCTTTCCAGACCGTCATGAATTTCAACGGCGTGCTGCCTTCCCTGCCGGACAAAGGCTCCTATGACCGCGCGCTGCTCCAGCAGTATGTGGACCAGGCGGAGGCAGAGACGTACAGCGGCGACGCCGACACCTACTGGGTCGGCAAGACGCTCGGCAAGCTGGCCTCGCTCGCTCCGATCGCCGACCAGATCGGCGACACGACGGCGGCGAACAAGTTCCGCAGCTCGATCAAGACCATTCTCCAGGGCTGGTTCAAGTCCAGCGACGCCGCCGGCAACCTCAAGAGCGGCAATGTCTTCTATTACAACCGCAACTGGGGCACCGTCATCGGCTATCCGGCCAGCTACGGCTCCAACAATGAGCTCAACGACCACCATTTCCATTACGGTTACTTCATCAAAGCCGCTGCGGAAATCGCCAGGACGGACAAAGCCTGGGCTTCCGCCTGGGGTCCGATGGTCAACCTGCTGATCCGCGACATCGCCAGCAGCAGCCGCACGGACACGATGTTCCCTTACCTGCGCAACTTCGATCCTTATGCCGGCCATTCGTGGGCTTCCGGCCATGCTCGGTTCGGGGACGGCAACAACAACGAATCCTCCTCCGAGGGCATGAACGCCTGGGCGGGCATGATTCTGTGGGGACAAGCGACGGGAGACACCGCAATCCGCGATACAGGCATTTCCCTGTACACGACCGAGATGAACGCAATCAATGAATACTGGTTCGACGTCACGGGCAGCAACCGCCCGGCCGGCTTCACCCGCTCTACCGCGAGCATGGTCTGGGGCGGCAAGACGGTAGGCGACGGCACCTGGTGGACCGGCAACCCGGAGGAAGTGCACGGCATCAACTGGCTGCCGTTCACGGGAGCATCGCTCTATCTGACCCAGTACCCGGATTACGCCGCCAAGAACTACAATGCGCTTGTATCCGAGAATGGCGGCACGAACTTTGACGCGTGGGAAGACTTGATCTATATGTACAGAGCAATCTCGAATCCGGCGGAAGCGAAAAGCTTCTGGAACGCGCGCGGCAACGCCCTCTCGGCCGAGGCGGGCAACTCCAAGGCGTTCGCGTACCACTGGATCTACAATCTGGATGCGATAGGCGTCCAGGACCGCACCGTGACGGCGAATACGCCGCTCTACGCCGTCTTCGTGAAAAACGGCGTCCGCACTTATACAGCTTATAATGCAGGCAGCTCCGCAATTACCGTCACCTTCTCCGACGGCAAGACGATGTCGGTGCCGGCGAACGGCTCGGCGACGGAAGGGGCCGGCGGAACGACGCCGACCCCAACGCCGACGCCGACACCAACACCGACGCCGACGCCGACCCCGACGCCGACCCCGACGCCTGCTCCGTCGGCGGGAGCGATTCCGGGCAAGATCGAAGCCGAGAGCTACGCTTCCATGAGCGGCGTGCAGACGGAGGCGACAACGGATACCGGCGGCGGGTTGAACGTCGGCTACCTGGATACCGGCGACTGGATGGATTACAGCGTCAACGTCGCCCAGGCGGGAACGTATACGCTGCAGGCAAGGGTGGCGAGTCCGAATGCGACGGGACAATTCCAGCTGCGCTCCGGCAGCACGACGCTCGCTACGGTAACGGTGCCGAATACGGGCGGCTGGCAGACCTGGACGACCGTCTCGGCGCAGGTGCAGCTGGCAGCGGGACCTCAGACTCTCCGCGTCTACATCAGCGGTCCGCAGTTCAATATCAACTGGCTGCAGTTTGCTTCTGCAAGCAACGTGCTGACTTACACTGCCGCCGATTATACCGCGACAGTGACCAAGTCGGGCACGTCGGAAGCGCTTGTGTTCGCTCCCAAGACGGCGGCGGCTTACGTCGATGTCCATTACACGATCAATGGAGCCAACCAGCAGAACGTGCGCATGGTTCAAAGCGGAACCAACTGGACGCATACGATCCAGGGGTTGGCCGCAGGCCAGTCGATCGAGCTGTGGTTCACCTATGAGAAGTCGGGACCGCAATATGATTCGGCTCATTACACGTATACGCATTGAGGCGGCGTTCCTTTAGCGGATCCTTTTGAATGGGTTCCGCAGCGAGACTGAGAATGCGGTCAAGAGAGTGGGAAAGAGGAGGTCGTCGTAACCGACGCCTCCTCTTTCCTTTTGATGGCTAAGGTAGAGTTGGCGGAAAAAGCCGTCTAACTTGCTGCCCGAGCGTCGCCGAGTCCTCCGGGTTGGCGGAAAAAGCCGTCTAATTCGCTGCTCAAGCGCATCCCGAGCCGGAATAAGCCGAAAAAATCGTCTAATTCGCTGCTCAAGCGCATGCCGAGCCGTAATAAGCCGAAAAAAACGTCTAATTCGCTGCTCAAGCGCATGCCAAGCCGGAATAAGCCGAAAAAATCGTCTTATTCGCTGCTCAAGCGCATGCCGAGCCGGAATAAGCCGAAAAAATCGTCTTATTCACTGAATAAGCGCATGCCGAGCCGGAATAAGCCGAAAAAATCGTCTTATTCGCTGCACAAGCGCATGCCAAGCCGGAATAAGCCGAAAAAGTCGTCTTATTCGCTGCTCAAGCGCCTGCCGAGCCGGAATAAGCCGAAAAAATCGTCTTATTCACTGCACAAGCGCCTGCCGAGCCGGAATAAGCCGAAAAAATCGTCTTATTCGCTGCACAAGCGCCTGCCGAGCCGGAATAAGCCGAAAAAATCGTCTTATTCGCTGCACAAGCGCATGCCAAGCCGGAATAAGCCGAAAAAGTCGTCTTATTGGCTGCTCAAGCGCCTGTCGAGCCGGAATAAGCCGTCTAACTCACGCTCAAGTCGCATGTCGAGCTAGTGGAATAAGCAAACGAAAAAAGAGGGGTGCCTCCAGCCACTCTTTACCTGACTGGGGCATCCCTCTTAAAGTCTTACCTGCATTCGATTGCTCCGCCAAAGTGTGTGCCACGACATCCTTTAAACCGGAATGAACAAAAGCGGATAAGTTTTATTGAGCTTGTGTTATTGCATCTTTTCGCCGTTGTCGATGACAATCGTGTCCTCAAATACATAAGCGTTGCTCATGCGGAGGACTTCCGTGAAGTAGGACAGCGGCACGTACGTGCTTCCCTTCACGAGAGCCGGAGCCGTTCCGAGCTCAATCGGAGCGGTGCGGTTGTAGACGTAATAATCTTTGCCGATCTGGAGGCTGCTTCCCGGACCGATTAGGGTCGATTTGGTTTTGGCGTCCCAGGTAAGCTTGTACTTGAGCGCTTCGGCGATCGGACGCAGCGGAACCATTACCGTGCCTTTGGCGTCCGTGTAGGCGGCAGATCCCTTCAGGATCTTGCCTTCAACTACGATGGTTTTGTCGGTCACGTCGATAGGAGCTACCGGCTCTGCGCCGTCTCCGGGCGCTTGACCGATCGGAGGCACGGCTTCCTCAAAGAGGACGACGATCTCTTCCGGCGCAGCCTGGGCAGGGATGCTCTTCGTGCTGATGCCGTATTTGACCGCGAGGGAGCGGCCGGACAGCTCGCCGGTGAACGGCGTTCCGTCTTCAAGGATGATTTTCGTCTGGTCGGACGGACGGATCAGGAGCATCTTGTCCAGACTGAGCAGGCCTTCAGCGCCTTCCTTGCTCGTGGTGAACTGATCCACCTTCCAGGAGGAAGCGCCATCGGCTGCGGGAACGATGACCTCGGCCGGGAACTGCGGCGGATAGATCATGATGGCCGGCTTGCGGGTATCGTAGAAAACGGTCAGTTCGGCGCCGCTCTTCACCAGATCGGTTCCGGACGAGTAGGTGTTCTTGCTGACGACGAAGTTGGTGATGGAGTCTCCTTCGCTCACGACCGTGACCAGCTTGTCCCCCGTCTTGCCGAAGTCGGCGATTTCCTTGACCTTGCCGGTCACGGGCGCGAAGGCAGCGACGGGCTGCTGTTCTTCAGGCTGCGGGGAACTGATCGGAGCGTTGATCGGAACCGCCGTGGCAGGTTCGGAGGCAGCTGCGGCAGAGGCCATGGGAATGACCGAAGCGGCGGTAAGGGACAGAATGGCTGCGGACAGCAGGGCTTTCTTGCCTTTAGGATGTTTTTTCATAGGTGCATCTCTCCTGTCATGTCATGGTTCGGCGGCGGCAGGCCGCCCTTTTCATCCTCCTCTGACGGGGACTGTCAGGAAAAAGTTACAGATGGAAGCAGCTTTTTCCGAAAGAGTTCTTGGGTGGAACCCAGGTTTCATGATAAATTGGAACCGCTTCCTTTAATTAGGAAACTATTGAAGCGGAGGGGGAACTATGAGGCGCAATATTTGGTTGTCGTTCGCTTTCCACGTGATTGTCCTTGCCGGAACGATTCTGCTGTTTGCCATGGGCTGCTCTCCGCTGGCGCTTGTCTTGGCCGCTTTCATCGGATACCTGGCATTAGCCTATGCATGGCTGGTTCCGCTGCGTTCCGTGTGGGCTGACTTGGCATCGGTATCCTTTGTGAGCCTGACAGGCTTCGTTATCGGACTTATTTGCCTGGCGTTCCCTGGGATGATGGGGTTCGTCAATTCAAAATAACGATCCGCAGCGCCGAAACCGTCCATCATGCCTCATGCCATGACCGCCTCCATTCGAGGTGGTTTTTTGGTATAGGGATGATACAGGCCAGGAGTTATCGGACATAGGATTCGCTATTTGGAGGAAAAACCGTTTTTGGGATGCGAAACGGACATAGGATCTCTTATTCTATCAATTCCTATTGCATTCATGATAAAAAATACGAAATAACGGATCGTAGGTCCGATACATGGCAAAAGGAACTTTTGAGAATAAATAACGGAACGTTGTCCGATTTCCGGTAAATAGAGCGATATATCCATACTTTTTATCGATAAATTAGCTAGAGTGCCACGTTCCAAAACAGCTCCGGTGAGAACGTAGAACTGTCGCGCAGCAAACAAAGTTGGGGGCAGTCCGTTCTCGACGGAAAGCGGCAACCGCTTGACTTGCAACGGCAAGCATCAGGAAGCTGCCAGGCGCTTTCATGCACCCTACCTTTATCGCGAGAGAGGGAAAAGGAAAGAGGGAAGCGGCAAGATCTGCGAGTTCAATTGCTGCCGAGACCGTCAACCCGGTTCTAATAAGAAAGAAATAAAATAAAATTTTAGTAAATTGTGTTAGTATGGAAATAAATTTTCCCATCGTGTTCTCTCCATACGAATTCCTCCGTCCTTGATCAATCATCAGTCATCGATCCGCCCGCTGTCCTTGTCCAAATCCTGTTACAGGCGGTACCTACCCTTCCAAAAAGGTGGTATAGGCTATGGCATCCTCTCCCGGCAAGCATTCGTTCCGCATCTCGTTGTTCCGAAGGTACTTCGCCAGCTACTTCGCGCTCATCCTCGTTCCGGCCATCGCGGCCTGCGCGCTTGCCCAGGTGCTGGCGGTACGCCTGATCGAGAACGACGCCCGCAAGCTGAGCGATGTCATGGTGTCCCGCGTATCCGATCAAACGGACGCTTCTTTCCAATCGCTGCGCGCCAGCATGCTCGGCATGCTGTCCGGCTCCGGACTGTCCGGACTGCTCCGGACCGCCGGCGGTTCCTTGGAGGACCGAGAGCGCTCCGAGATGATTCATTCCCTGAGGCAGCAGCTCGGCAAGCTGGAGGCCGATCCGCTCGCTTCCCGCGTCTATCTGTATATGACCAAGGAAGACATGGTGATCGATCCCGATGCCTATACCGGAAAGTCCTATTATTTCACCATGCGATACCCGCTGAGCGACGGGATGCGGCACGAGCTGGCCGCGGGGCTAAAAGGACGCAAGATGCTCGACTTTGTCCTAACCGGCACGGAGCAGCTGTCCGCGGTCATCAGCTATCCTTTCAACACCGACTCGCCTGAAGCCTATCTGGTCGTCCAGCTCAATCAGCGGGCATTCGGCGAGCTGCTGCGCATCCCGGAGCCTTGGGCGGCGGGAACGATGCTGCTGAACCGTGAAGGGGAGGTCATCGGCCAAAGCGGTCTGGACCGCGGCGAGGCGGCCAGGCTGTCCTCCCTTGTCTTTCCGGGCTCCTTCTCGGCGCTGGCAAGGTCAGAATCCGTCTCCTCCTTGCAGGCGCTATCAGCAACCGCTGCCTTGGAGGCTCTGTCAGGAACCGCCTCTCAGGCGCGATCAGAACCCGCCGCCACGGAGGCTCTGCCGGGCGCGGTCTCTGCCGATATGCCCGGCTCCTCCTTCCGCACGGCCGAGGACAAAGGCATAGCCCTCGTTCCTTCCAAGCTGGACAACGGCTTTGCCTACCTGAGCGTAGTGGACATGCCGGCGCTTATGAAGCCGGTCACCGCAATCCGGATCGTCAGCTGGGCGTTCCTGCTGTTCTTCCTCGTCGTGGGCGGCCTGGCATCCTACCATCTGAGCAGGAGGAGCTACCGGCCGATCCGGGAAATCCGGGAAAGCTTCGGCCTGCAGCGAGCCTTGGAGCCGGCGAGCCGCTGGCGGCTGGCGAGAGGGAGCGAGCTCGATGCCATCCGGGACTACTCCCGGCTGATCGTCTCGGAGAACCGGCAGCTGTCCAAGCGGGTGGACGGCTTGCTGCCGATGCTGCGCGAGCATCTTCTGGCTCGGCTGCTGCTTGGCGAAGGAAGAGCTCCGGCGGAAGAAGCCGAGGAACTGGGCCTGTTGCCACGCAGAGACTCGGGGAAGGCCATGACCGTGTTCTGCATCGAGATTCATTATGGAGCCTATCCGGAGATGCCGCTCTCCGGGCAGTCGCGCCATATTCTCATGAAGGAGCTGAAGGAACGGATCATGGAGCTTCTGCCTCCCCCGATTCGGCTCGCCCAGCTTCCATCCGGGTTGCTGGCATGCGTCGCCGAATCCGCTCCCGGAGGAATTTCTCCGGCCGAATGCGCCGGCAGAATCCGGGCTGCGCTCCTGCATCATGCCGCGTATTACACCGCGACGATCGGCGTCGGCAGCGATGCGGAGACGGCCGAGGAGCTGCCGGCTTCCTGCAGGCAGGCAATCGAGTCTCTGCAGCAGAGGAGTCTCGGCACGGATGTGGAGATTTGCGCGGTCCCGAAACCCGGAAGCCAGCAATCGGCCGTGGCCGCGCGGGCCTTCCTTCCCGTCAAGGAGCTCAACCGGGTGACGAACCTGTGCGGCAGCAAGAACTACGACGGGCTGCTCGAAGCCGCCTACTCTGTGATCAGCGAAGGAGCACTCCGGGGAATGCCGGCCGTGTGGATGAAGTCGCTCTGCGCCGATCTGCTCAACGCCTGGATCCGCGCCTCGTCGTCCGAACGGGACGATGCCGGTCATGTCCATGCGGGCCTCTACGAGCAGCTGGGCCGCTGCATGACCGGAGATGAGCTCCGCAAATGCTTCGCGCTTATCCACGGAGTGCTTTTCCCCAAACCGTGCGAGGATCGCAAGGCCAAGAAGTTCGCCGCCGTGCTGGACTATATCCACGAGCATTACGACGAGGAGCTCTCTCTCGATTATTTCGCCTGCCAGATGAACATGTCCGCCGGCCATTTCAGCCGCTTGTTCAAGGAAGAGGTCGGGGAGAAGTATGTGGAGTATCTGGCGATGTACCGATTGAAGAAAGCGAAGGAGCTGCTGCTGTCCACCGACCTGCGCATCGACGACATCGCGGGCAAGGTCGGTTATTGGGGACGCCATTCCTTCATTCGCGTGTTCCGCAAATACGAGGGCGTCACGCCCGCGCAATACCGCTCCTCCCGCCCCGGCGCCCGCCCGGGCGCCTGAGGGTCCGTTTTTTCCCCAAGGGTCCTTTTTTGCGCCGCCAACGCTGCCGATTCCCGTCCTGACAGGCGCTGCGAAAACGGCTACAAGCCGCAAGGATGCATGCTTTACGACACCGCGATCCACTTCGTATAGTGGAGCCATCTTCCGGAATCCACGAGGAGGTGGTCATGTTGACGAGCGGCCGCCGGCTGCTGCCGGTTCTGAGGAAGCACCGGGCGCTTTACCTGCTGATGCTTCCCGGCATCCTGTATTACATCATTTTCAAATACGTCCCCATGTACGGCATCATCATCGCCTTCCAGGACTACTCCGTCGGCAAAGGCATTCTCGGCAGCAAGTTCGTCGGATTCAAGCATTTCGTCGAGTTTTTCTATGTAACGCCGGATGCCTGGAAGCTGATCCGCAACACGGTCCTGCTCAATGTGTACGATTTGCTCTTCCATTTTCCCGCTCCGATCCTTCTGGCGATCCTGTTCCATGAAATCCGCATCACCTGGTTCAAGCGGCTCGTGCAGAGCATCAGCTACATGCCGCATTTTCTGTCGACCGTCGTCATCGCCGGCATCCTCGTCACCTTCCTGTCTCCGTCGACCGGGGTCGTCAACCATGCGCTGGAGCGGCTGTTCGGCCTGGAGCCGATCATGTTCCTCGGCGAGCCGGGCTGGTTCCGGACGATCTATGTCGGCTCCGAGATCTGGCAGAAGATCGGCTGGGGCACGATTCTGTACCTGGCCGCCATCTCGGGCATCGATCCGACGCTGTATGAAGCGGCCAAGATGGATGGCGCGAGCCGGTTCCAGCAGGTCCGGCACATTACGCTTGTCGGGATGGTGCCGGTCATGATCGTGCTGTTCGTCCTGACGCTCGGCCACTTCATGGAGATCGGCTTCCAGAAGATTCTGCTCCTCTACAACTCCATGAATTACGAAACCTCGGACGTCATCAACACCTTCGTTTACCGGCGGGGCATCCTCGACGCCGACTTCAGCTTCGCGACGGCGGTCGGCCTGTTCCAGTCCGTCATCGGACTCATTCTTGTCGTGACCGCCAACCGGATCGTGCGCAAGCATTCCGGCACCAGCCTATGGTGAAAGGAGGCTGCACCCCATGAAAATCAAGGAAAGCTTCGGCTCCCGGCTGTTCGACGCCGCCAATATTCTGTTCATGCTGCTGTTGATGGCCGTCATGGTCTACCCTATGCTATACGTCATCTCGGCATCGGTCTCCAGCAACGCGCTGGTGGCAAGCGGCGCAGTGCTGCTCTGGCCCAAGGGCCTCACGACGGCGGCGTACGATCAGCTGGTCGGCAATCGAGACGTGTGGATCAGCTATTGGAATACGATCCGCTATACGGCCGTGCAGGTCGCGCTGACGCTGCTCGTGACGGCGGCGATGGCCTACCCTCTCTCCAAGAAATGGCTGCCGGGAAGAAGGCCGATCCTGCTCATGGCCGCGTTCACGCTGCTGTTCGGCGGAGGCATGATTCCGACCTTCCTCGTCGTGCAGAAGCTGGGCCTGCTGGATTCGATCTGGGCGATCGTGCTGCCTTCCCTCGTCAGCACCTGGTATTTGTTCATCATGCGCACCTTCTTCGAGGCGCTGCCCGAGGAGCTGGAGGACGCCGCGACGATCGACGGCTGTAATCCGCTGCAGGTGCTGCTGCGGGTCGTGCTGCCGCTGTCCATGCCCGTGATGGCGACGATCGGGCTGTTCACCGCCGTCAATCAGTGGAACTCTTTTTTCGACGCGCTGATCTATCTGAACGACCGCAGCCTGTACCCGCTGCAGATCATGCTGCGCAATATCCTCATCGCAGGCGAAACCGTGCAGGGCGAGGGCGATCTGACGCATCTGGAGACGCTCAAGTACGCCATGATCGTCATCGCGACGCTGCCTATCTTGTGCGTGTATCCCTTTATCCAGAAATATTTCGTGCAAGGCGCCATGATCGGCGGCGTGAAGGGCTGAGGAAGGATATGGAACCTTAAAGGGAGGCTCATGAACATGGACATCCGAAAGAAGAGAGCGGCAAAGTCATGGATGATGCTGGCGCTTGCAGGAGCGGTCGCAGCCGGCTGCAGCAACGGGGGAGAGAGCGGAGACGGCGGCAAGGGGGACGGCAAGCCGATCACGTATTCATGGCTCGTTTATGACCGGGTCGAGGGCAAGGTGCGTCCGGACTGGGAGATCTTCAAGGAAATCGAAGCCAAGACCGGGGTGAAGCCGGAGTTCCAGGTCGTCAGCCAGGAGGGGCTTGAGGAGAAAAAGCAGATCATGATCGCGACGGGCTCGGTGACCGACTTCATCCAGGTCAGCACGCAGGAGGGCCGGGACAACGGTCCGGACAAGGTGTTCCTGAACCTCAAGGATTATCTCGACAAGGCGCCGAATCTCAAGGCTTTCTACGACAAGTATCCCGAAGCCAAGGCGGTGGCCACGGGCGCCGACGGCGGCATCTACACCGTGCCGGTGCTGGAGGGCGACGCGGAGGGCAAGGGCTTCAACTTCATCTGGTACAGCCGCAAGGACCTCATGGACAAATACCAGCTGAAGGCTCCCGAAACGCTGGACGAATTCTATCGCTATCTCAAAGCCCTCAAGGAGAAGGAGCCGAAAAGCTATCCGCTCATCTCCAACGCGATCGTCGGGGACACGGGCTTGTATACGGTGTTCGGCCGGATTTTCACGGGCATACACGGCTTCTACAACCTCGATCCCGAGACCGGCAAGTATGCGTTTGCGCCTTATCAGAAGGGCTACAAGGACATGATCCTGTTCCTGAACAAGCTCTACAGCGAGAAGCTGCTCGATCCGGAGTATTCGCTGCTTACGGACGCTCAGTGGGAGGAGCGGATTCTGACGGGCAAGTCGCTCGTCACCTACTTCTGGAAAGCCGACCTGGAGACGCTGACGGACAAAGCCGTCAAAGCGGGCACGGCCGGCTACGAGCTTGATGCGATTCCTTCCTTCGCCGCTGATGGCGTGAAAAACTACCAGTTCTCCCGTCCGGTCGTCGGCGGCGTCGGCCGCGCGATCTCGGCCAAGGTGAAGGACAAGGAGCGTGCGGTCAAGTTCCTCGACTACCTCGTCGGCGAGGAAGGCTCGAACTATTTGTCGCTCGGAATCGAGGGCAAAACCTACACGCTGGAGAACGGAGTTCCCATGTACAACAAGGACTTCGGGGCGTCTCCATTCACGACGCTGCGCAAGGACTGGGGCGTCTGGTACGACATGATCACGCTCGACAACGCCAAGTCCAGGGCGGCTTGGGAGCGGGGGCTGAGCGACAAGGCCAAGGACATCAATGCGCGGTACGAGAAATTCATCGTTCCGGCTCCCAAGCAGGCTGTCAAGACGGAGGAGGAGCTGGAGCTCGAGAAATCCAAGCTGAGCAGCCTGAGCAAATACATGGAGCAGAAGCTGACCGAATTCGTGACCGGCAAAACGCCGATCACCGACGAGAGCTACGACCAGTTCGTCGCCCAGTGCAGGAAGCTCGGCTCCGACGAGCTGCTCGCCATGTACGAGACGGCTTATACCCGGACTTACGGCGGGAAGTGACATTCAACATGCCACCGTCATGGCTTGAATGCCAAGCCAAACATTCAGCCATGACGGAAGAGGAGAGTGAAAGGGTGAACGTGAAAGATAAGCTCCCGCTCATCGACGCGGATGTCCATAACGAGCAGGCGGACTCGGCTCTGCTGCCCTATTTGGCTGAGCCATGGCGTTCCCGCGTGGCGGGCAGCGGAATCGGCTACTCCGGCTCCGGCTACTATTCGCCGATCGGGGTCATGAAAAAGGATTCCATTCCAGCGGACGGCAGCAAGGCCGGGTCCGATCCGGAGCTGATGATCCGGCAGCTGATCGAGCCCTACAACGTCGAGGCGGCCATCCTGACCGGAGTCGTCTACAACATTTCCTCGACGCATGATCCGGACTACGCGGCGGCGATCTGCTCGGCATACAACGACTACCTGATCGCGGAGTGGCTCGGCAAGCACCCGGCCTTCAAGGGAGCGATGGCGGTATCCACTCTCGATCCTCTGCTGGCTGCACGGGAAATCGACCGGGTCGGAGGCCACCGGGACATCGTGGAGGTGATCATCTCCAGCGCCGCCCGTTCCCCGCTCGGTCAGCGGAGCTATCATCCGATCTATGAAGCGGCGGAGCGCAACGGCCTGCCTCTGGCGGTGCATCCCGGAGCGGAGGGCGGCGGCAGCTCGACGGCGCCTACAGCTGCCGGATATCCTTCGCGGTATATCGAGTGGCATACGAATCTGTCGCAGACATTCATGGCCCATCTCGTCAGCTTTGTCTGCGAGGGCGTGTTCGTGAAGTATCCGCGGCTGAAGCTCGTGCTCGTCGAGGGCGGCGTCGGCTGGCTGCCTCCGCTGCTGTGGCGGCTCGACAAGAACTACAAAGCGCTGCGCTCTACCGTCCCATGGCTGAGGCGGCTTCCGAGCGAATATGTCCGCGACCACTGCTTTCTGACTACGCAGCCGATCGAGGAGCCGGACAATCCGAAGCATCTGGCCGAGCTGTTCGACATGTTCGATGCGGAGAACATGCTGCTCTATTCCAGCGACTATCCTCATTGGGATTTCGACGCTCCGGACATGATTTTGCGCAAGCTGTCTACGGAGGCGCGGCGCAAGATTTTCTATGGCAATGCCAAGCGGCTGTACGGATTGTAAGGACTGGGTGATCTCGTCAAGCTTCTGAATGCATCTCGGATCGGACATACGATCCGTTATTTCATCCCATTTGGCCTCTAACGGGGGGCCATCGGACATACAATCTATTTTGATGCCGATACGAAATCGGGTAATAGCGGAACCTATGTCCGATACGAAGCCATAACCGGGTATAATCGCCGAATAGCGGATCCTATGTCCGATACGAATCCAGTATCCAGCAGCATGCCTTGAGATGAGCGGAATTTTATGCGGTGGATGACGCTCCAAAGACGGCCAGCCCTGAAAGGGCATGTCAAATGTTTGTCTGAAGACCGTTCGGATGAAAGTATTCCAGCAAAGGAGGAATTCCGTGACCGTCCATGATGTGCTGGCCGAGGAAGAGGTGCCGGAAGGAGGATTTGCCGTCGTGCAGGTGGAGGGACGGGAGATCGGCATCTTCCGTATCGGCGGGAATTTTTACGCACTGCACAACTATTGCCCGCATCAAGGGGCTCCGATGTGCGCAGGAAGGGTATCCGGGACTACGAGTCCATCCGGCGTGTACGAGTATGAATACGGGAGGGAAGGCGAGATTCTGCGCTGTCCCTGGCATGGATGGGAGTTCGATATCCGCACCGGCAAGTCGCTGTTCAGCGACCGCACCCGAATCCGCACCTACAAGCTGTCCGTTGGCGGAGGAAGAATAGGAGTCGTGCTGGGGGAGCATTAAAGGAGAAAGGTAAAATCGGGATGCCGAAGCCGCCGCGGGGATGGCTTCGGTTTTTCGGCGTTCCTTTCAAGCCGTAAAGGCATGGGAAGAAAGTAATCGTTTCTTGAAAGAGAGGAGCAGTCCGTCAGAGCGGCCTGCAGCAACAACCAAATACGGCGGTCCCGGACTCGTTGACGTTTGTCCCGGATTTTTTGACGTTCACAAAAGGTTCACTTATGCGAGAGGTGCCATCCTTTCTATACTGGCAAGGGTAAAACGAAAGGATGATGGGAAATGCCCGCAACGAAGAAGGAAGATATTTATTTCGGTTTGATGATGTGCTTTGGAATGGTCGTATTCATGACGTTCTACAATCTCTACACGCATGAACTGCTTGGAACAATGACGTGGAAAGAAGCTCTCGTTCAGCTGCTCCTGGTTTATGTCGTCGCATCCTTGCTGGAGCTGCTTGTCGTGGGCCCGATTGCGAAGAAAGCCGCCTTTTCCTTGCCCTATGACAAGTCCAAGAAAATATTCGTCATGTTGTCCCTGGCTTTGTGCATGGTGACCGGCATGGTTCTCTGCATGTCTTTTTACGGCTTGATGACGACGTACCTCACCAGCGGATTGGATGGAGCATCATGGATCGGCAGCTATTTTTCCCTTGTCGGACACAATTTCATTATTGCTCTTCCTCTGCAGCTGCTGGTCGTAGGGCCGCTGGTCAGGCTATTGTTCGCGAGATTTGTTCAAGGAAACAGAACGGAGCTTGGAGGCTAAGTTCGGCTTCACTGTTTCCGGAACGCCTGCAGCAGCCTAGATGAAGCGATAGCCGTCATAAGCAGCAAGGGGCAGGTTGGGAAACTGGCCGTCCAGCGCGCTTCCGCTTCTTCCTTTCTACTCGATGAGAAGGCCCTTGCGATCATGAATGTCATTTCCCAAATAAAGGGTTTTGTAATCTTTCCGGAGAAGAACCCATAACGTCGATTGCAATCGTTGGCGATGCCGTTCCCGGAAGGAAGAATGAGCCTGATGGCGAGACGAAAATGGGCCTTTCGAGCCTCTATCTTGTTCTCTGTCCTGCTTGCCGTCCTTCTGATCCGAGGATGCTGGCAGATGGGCAGAGTGGAGCAGCAGCTCTATAGAAACGACTTGATGATCAGTCTGGTGCAGCTGGAGGGATTGATCGGCCAGCAGGAAGAGAGGAACTGGGATAAGCCTGATCTCGTCACGATCCAGGTGGGAAATGTGATGGATAACCTGTCTACTCTTGTTCTGACCGAGCTGCCCTCCAAGTCGGAGGAGCGGATGCTGCAAAGCCTGTACATCCTTCTCAGCCGATATCCCAATAGAGAGCCGTACAAGCTGCCGGAGGTAT
This sequence comes from Paenibacillus sp. P22, assembly GCF_000469945.2. Taxonomy (NCBI): domain Bacteria; kingdom Bacillati; phylum Bacillota; class Bacilli; order Caryophanales; family Paenibacillaceae; genus Paenibacillus; species Paenibacillus sp. P22. Next base: position 47,262 of record NZ_CBRA020000070.1, read on the forward strand.
CTAAAGAAGAACAATCGGCCTTCTCCGAATTGCGAGCGGAGCTGAGGGATTCCGGAATTGGAATTGGAATCTCGATGAGCGGCAGCGTCAAGGAAGCCAAGCGCAAGCTGGAAAACTTGCGTGAAGCGCTGGAGGCGAGAGAATTCAATCGCTTCTAGTCTTAGGCAGAGGCCAGGCGTCATCGCATGGGATACAATGAGGGAGACGAGGATCATTCTAAGGGAGGAAAAGGGGAAATGAAAACCCGTTTGCGAAGCATTGACGCCCGTCCCGCATTCGCCCGTCCCGCAATCGCCGTCCCCGCTTTCGCCGGCCCCGCAATCGCCCGTCCTGCTCTCGCCCGTCCCGAACTCGCCCGTCCGCGTCTTGGGCAAGGGGACCGCCTCCTGGATTCAGCCGTGCTGGACAACCTCAAAGCCGAGACAACCAAGGAGGCTGGAGACATGAGAACGGAACAGCAGATGATGGACTTGATTCTGGGTTATGCCCGGCAGGACGAGCGCGTGCGAGCGGTCGTCATGAACGGCTCGCGGACCAATGTGAACGTGCCGAAGGATCGCTTTCAGGATTACGACATCGTCTATCTGGTGACGGAGCTGGATTCTTTTGTGCAAAACCATGCCTGGACAGACGTTTTCGGAAAGCGCCTCATCATGCAGATGCCGGACGAGGGCCAGCTGTTCCCTTCGGACCGCGAAGGACGATACGCTTATCTGATGCAGCTGGCGGATGGCAACCGCATCGACTTGACGCTCATCGAGCGGAGTCAGTCGGATGAGTATGTTCTCGAGGACAAGCTGACGGTCGTGCTGCTCGACAAGGACGGCATGCTGCCGGAGCTGCCTCCTCCGACCGACGAGGACTACCGCATCAAGCCTCCGACCGCATCGGAGCATGCCGGCTGCTGCAACGAGTTCTGGTGGGTGGCGACCTATGTCGCCAAGGGGCTGTGGAGGCAGGAGCATTTGTATGCTTACGACCACTTGAATCTCTATGTCCGGCCGATGCTGCTGACGATGCTGGACTGGCAAGTAGGTATTTCAACCGGCTATAAAGTGAGTACGGGCAAAAACAGCAAGTATTTGCGGCAGTATGTGGACGGACGGACATGGAGCGAGCTGATGGCGACTTGTTCCGATGCCAGCCTCGAAGGCATGTGGGAGGCTCTGTTCGCCATGGGAGAGCTGTTCCGCCGCGTCAGCTCCGAGGTGGCCGAGTCGATGGGCTTTGCCTTCAACGAGGCGGAAGCTCTTCGGGTGACGGCTTATTTGGAAGAAGTAAGGAGCCAGTCCGTCCGATAGCAAGAGGACTTGAACGGAAGCGGGATGTCTGATGAGATGGGAGGCGAATAGGTGGAATCCAACCGGCAGATCCATCCGTTGCGAATAAAAACGCCTGTACTGTGGGCGGAAACGATAGGTCTTGCAGTCGTCCTGCTCGTGAATGGGGCGAACTTCAGCAGGCATCGGGATCTGGATCCGCTTATTTTAGGCATGGGCGTCGTCGTTCTGATTTTCCTCCTGTTGCTCGTCGGAATCCGGCTCAGCCGCTTGAAGCAGCAGCCGAGGCAGCTGACTCTGTCGCCCGGTGCATTGGAAATCGGCGTCAGCCGTTATGAGGCGAGTGAAATCGGTGAAATTCGAGTCTGCGGAGTGTTTGGAGCTTATACCGGCATTTTGAGACGCGGACGCCGCGTCGTGCCGCCGTCTCTCTACTTCCACTTTCTAGAGGAAGAGGAGCAAGGAGTCCGGGAGCTGGAGCGGTGGGCCGCTGACAATGGAATCAAGGTAGCCCGGAAAAACTTTTTAAAATGGATTTGAAGACGGTTGTCGTTTGCAGTAAGTAGCGTCTATGAAAGGGGAATGTTTGTGAAAGCACTTGTATTCCATGAATTCGGCGGACCGGAGGTGCTTCATGTCGAGGAACTCCCGGATCCCATTCCGGCTGCCGATGAAGTGCTCGTGCGGGTGGAGGCGATCGGGCTCAACTTCGCTGATATTTACCGGAGGCGGGGCAACTACCATCTGGTTGGCCGGCCGCCTTATATTCTGGGCTACGAAGGAGCCGGCGTTGTCGTGGAGGCAGGAGCAGGAGCGCAGGCATGGAAAAAAGGGGATCGAGTCGCATTCGCCGACGTTCCGCATGCCAACGCGGAGCTGGTGCGGGTTCCTGCCGATCGCGCCATTCCGCTGCCGGACGAAATCAACTTCGAGCAGGCGGCCGCCGTGCTGCTGCAGGGCTTGACCGCCCATTATCTTGTGAACGACAGTTTCCGCGTCGCTCCGGGGGACGAGGTGCTCGTCCATGCCGCCGCGGGAGGCGTCGGGCAGCTGCTCGTTCAGCTTGCTGCCGCCAAGGGAGCGCGGGTGCTCGGACTGACCTCGTCCGCCGCCAAGCGGCAAGCCGCTCTTCAAGCCGGTGCGGACGAGGTGCTGCTGTACGGGCCGAATTGGGCAAGCGAAGCGCGTCAGTGGAGCGGAAGCGGCGACGGAGTCAGCGTAGCCTACGATTCGGTCGGTTCGACGCTGATGGACAGCTTTGCCGCTGTAAGGACGCGGGGTGCGGTCGTCTTCTACGGAATGGCGGGCGGAGATCCTGCTCCCGTCGATCCCCGGATGCTGATGGACACCTCCAAGACACTGACCGGCGGCGACTTATGGAATCATGTCACGACGCAGGAGGAGAGGATCCGCCGCTCGGGCGAGCTGTTCGGCCGGATTCGGGAAGGCAGCCTGAAGCTTGCGGATATCCGCAGCTTCGCTCTGTCGGACGGAGCGGATGCTCATCGCCTGCTGGAGAGCCGCCTGCACAGCGGGAAGATCGTCTTGATTCCATAGCTTCATAGGGCTGGGCCCTCCAGGGACGGAGAGAAATCTCCGTCCTTTTTTCTATGCTTGAGTTCTTTAACGAATTTGATTATTATCTAATTAGATATCCATTGAACTGACAACTGTTCTTGAGAACTTGGAAAGGAGAGTGGCGACGATGACAAACCCATGGCCGTCTGTATGGTCATCCGAACGCTGCAAAGTCCACGATTTACAGGATGAGGAAGGGAATGCTGCTCAGCAGCTGTACGAGAGATCCGCTCCGCTGCCGATCTGGACGGGCCAGCCTTTGAAATCCTCTTATATAAGGGATGTGCTGAACGGCAATCCGGAGCTGCCGCCGGGCGGCTGTCGGGATCGGCTGCATGTTCAGCTGGCGGAGCTGAAGGAAGAAGCCCAGGCGGCGAATCCGAATGAGGTCGGAACCGCAGCAGAATCGAATGAGGATGGAACCGCAGCAGAACCGAAAGAGGATGGAAACGCAGCTGAGCCTGCCGCCTTGATCGAGCTTTACCGAGGGTATCCGGGAGAACGGGATTTGTACATCGGCTTGTTCGCGGTCGATCCTTCGCAGCGCGGTCAAAGGCTCGGAAGCGAGCTCGTGGAAGGAATCATCCGCCTTGCCGCCGAGCGGTCCTATCATACCGTCAGGGCTGCGGTCGATCTCAAGAACTGGGGGGCTCTGCGCTTCTGGATCGGCTGCGGCTTCAAGGAAGCCGTCAAGGTGAGCGGCGACCGGGAGCATGGCGGGGATGCCTTCGCGAGAATCGAACTGGCATGCCGACTCGGGGACGAAGCCGCAGCCCGGTAGGTCTGCGGCTCATCCGGAGGAGCTGGCTGCTGTGCAACCTTGATGATGGAGGAGGCGTCATTAACGGCAGTAAATGCTTCCAGGAGGAGATTTAAATGCAGCTTCGCGGACTCATCGTATCCCTCTCCGTGTGCGCCCTGCTTTTGACTGCTTGCAGCGGAGCTCCGCCGGAACGGGGGACAACAATCGTCCCGGCACCTTCGGCGGCCATGCACGGCGATCCGAATTCCCCGGCTATCGGCACCGGAGGCGGCGCTCTTCCGTCCCCTTCGCCCGATGGGCAAGCAGCCGTGCCATCCAAGGATGGCACGGCTGCGAGAGCGTATGTGGAGAACGCGGAAGGAAAGCTCGTCATCCGGCCGACCGGCCCGGTGACGGAGGAGAAGCTTGGAGCCCCGAGCTGTCTCGGACAGGAGAACGATCATCAGTGGAAAGGGAGCTTTGAGGCGGTGTGGCAGCCTAAGGTTGGGACCGAGCAGCTGGTAGCGCTTTACGAGGACGGCTTTGACGGCGACGGAATCATTCAGCCGGACACCGAGCCTGTCCGTATGGCAGCCGTATCCTTGGGCTCGGCTGACCTGTATGCGTTCACTCCTCAGTATACCGATTGCCATGCGCTGCTGACGTATTTTTACGTCCTGGAAGGCGGCAAGGCCTACTCGGTGCCGCTGGTCTTCGGCGAGGAGCAGACCAAACCGCTGATGGCGAGACTGCCGATCGGCGGCATGGAGACGAAGGACGGCGAGCTGCTCCTGGCCGAGGGCTACGGCGCGGGGCAGGATAAGATCGACGTGTACCATTTCCGCTACAACGCCGCCAGCCGGCAGCTGGAGAGGACCGCGACCGACAGCCATGATGCGGCCCGATTCCTGGAGCAGGCGAAAGGGACGGCGAAGTAGGACGTTCAGGCAGACTCGCTCAAAATCGCTCAGGGCATGGCATAAAAGACTCTAATTGAAGCGGGGCGAATCCTCTTGTCGGCCCGGCAACCGCAGGAGACGGATCAACGCGAAAAAAGGCCGTTCCGGAAGCTTCGCCCGGAACGGCCCTTTTCTTTTTCCCTGCTTAGGACAAGTATGCGTTCAGCTCGCGGATCGACCACCAGCTGCTGTCCGTGCCGGTCTGCACGATCTTGACGTAGCGCGCGGTTTTCGCGGCGAACGAGGCGGTCACGACCGGACCTGTGCCGGCGCCCGTGGCGACGGCGCTGCCCCAGCTTGCGCCGTCGGCGGAGACATAGATTTCATATCCCCGCGCATAGTCGCCGTCGCTGCCGGTAGAGTCCATCGTCAGCTTGGAGAAGGTTTTGGACGCCTTCATGTCGATGGTGATGAACTGGCCCGGGGCCATCGCAGCGCCGGTGCTCCAGCGGGTCGCCATGCTGCCGTCCAGCAGGTTGGCCGCGACGTCGCCGCTCGACGGATTGCTGGTCGCCGTCCAGCCGGTGCGGTCCAGCGCCGCGCCTGGCGCCGGTGTTGGAGTCGGAGTCGGCGTAACCGTAGGAGTTGGAGTTGGAGTCGGAGCTGGCGTCGGAGTCCCTCCCGAGCCGTTGCCTGCCCACTCCGCCAGCGTCTGGCGCATCGCCTCGGCCGGGGTGTTGGCGTACACGCGGCCGCCGGTGTTGTTGATGATATGGGAGATTTCGCTGCCGGCCGTGCCGGAGAGCCAGATGGTCGTCATGTTGTGGAACTTCACGCCCGGCGCGTTCGGCGCCTCGATGGCGCTGTTCAGCTTGACGGCCGCGTCGCGGAAGTAGGAGTAGATGCCGAGCCCCCAAGCCTCATGGCTCGTTACGCTGTCGGCGACCTTGTAGGAGGCGTAGCCGTTGACGGCGCCTCCGCCGCTTTTCCAGGATGCCTGGTTCGGCACGTCGTACGGAATTTCGGATTGGTAGAAATACAGCTTGCCGCCGTTGCCGTTCCAGACGGTCTGGTACTCGTTGTGATGCTCGTTGAACAGCCCGTACAGGGTGACGTCGGTGCCGTTGACGATGAGGCCGTTTTTGGAGACGTTGGACGTCCATCCGGCGCCGGCGCCGTGGTCGGCGCGCCAGAGCCAGAAGTGGTCGCCGATGACGTCGCTGCTGTTGATGCGCAGGCTGGCGTCGCTGCGTCCGTTCGACGCGCCGCCGGTGCGGAAGGTCAAGTCATGCAGGGAGGTCGGGTTGGTCTTGTGCCGGGCCGTGCTGCCGGCAGGACCGACGTCGAGCAGCACCGGCGTGTTGACCGGTCCGGCATCGAACGTCAGGCCCGCGATCTTCACGCCGTCCACGTCCGCGACGGTCATCGCGGGCAGTCCCGTGTCCGGCACGAGCGTCGGGATGCCGATGCCGAGCACGACCGTATTGGCGTTTGCCACGCGGATCGTATCGTTCAGATGATAGATGCCGGGAGTGAACAGCAGATGCTTGCCTTGGGAGAGAGCCACGTTCAAGCTGGCTGCGGTAGCGCTTTCAGGACGAGCGACGTAGAACTGGCTGATCGGGATCGATTGGCCCGGCGTAGAGCCGGCCGCCCAGCTGACGCCCTGGGTGCCGCTTTGCAGCGAGGGGACGAATACCTGGTATTGGCCGCTGCCGTCCACATACAGATACGGCTTCTCGCGGATGACCGGCGTCGTCGGAACGACCGTATAAGGCGGGTCCGGGAAGCTGGCAGCGGGAGCGTTCTTGTCGCCTACGAACACCATGTTCCAGACGCCGTTGGTCCATTCGCCCCATTCGCTGTTGCGGGAGAACCACTGCTGCTGCGAGGCCGGCACGATCTTGCCGTCGACCTTGGAGTCGGCGAGGAAGCCTCCGCTCGCCCAGCCGGCGTTCCAGTTGGAGTCGAAGTCGAACAGGTCGAGCTCGCCCTTGATGTTGAGCCGGCGGAGCGGAGCGGCCTGCGATACGGCGATCTGCGTCTTGCCGCTGGATGGAGCGAGCGTCATGTTCTCGATCGCCCGCCAGAAGTTGCGCGTCGCGTTGCCGTTGTCCCAGTCGGCGTTCACGTTGACGCCGCCGGTAATCGTGACATCGCCGGGATTGCGCCCGAGGCCGGCCACATGGGTGTAGAAGCCGACGTTGAAGTTGACGTTGTATGTGCCCGGCTTGAACAGCAGCGCCTTGCGGCTGCTGCTGAACTCGGCCGACTCCAGCGAGCCGAAGATCGACGTCGCCACGGACTGAATGTCCGCCGCCGGCATGGACGGATCGAACACATAGACGTCGGGTCCGAACAGGGTGGCGTTGGCGTCGCTGACAGGGGCGGCCGAGGCTGCGCCCGCTGCCAATCCGCCCAGCGTCAGCGCCGCTGCGACCGACAGGATCATTTTCTTCATTCTTCATCCTCCTTTGATTGGCCTTGCGTTGCGCGGGTTGGCCCTGGTGTTGAAATCGTTTTCAAAAACAGGCTGCCTGCCACCTCTTTTCGTTTGATGTCGATGAATTTCTATTGCCATCAGGGGATGGCAACCACAGTATAAGATGGAATTCTATCCTTGAAAACGGTTTCTTTCCAAGTTCTTGAAAATACAAACCAAGCGGCTTGAATTCACCGCCTCAAGCGCAAAAATTTCCCGCCGCATTTACTTTTTGGGCGGTCCTTTTTTTGATATTAGCAAGCTCGTTCAACAAGGGGAAGGTAACAACTGGCTGAATGGCCGCGAAGCCGCTTCCCGGAGAACGCGGTTGGGGCCGTTCTCCTGTCCTCTGCAGGCATGGTATGATGGAGGCTGACCTTAGAAGACATCATGAAGGAGGCCGCCGATGGACAAGAACCAGCCGGGACCGATCCTGACCGAAGCGATGATCCAGAATCTGTGCGGCAGCCTTTCCTTCGGGAAGGGACGGACGCTCTATAAAAACGGCAAGGTGCTGCTGGCCGATTTGGCTGCGGACGGCAGCCGGGTCGAGGCCCTTGTCCAGGACAAGCTCCAAAGCCACGTATCCGTGCGGGCTGCGTCCGGCGGAAGGCTGGAGGCGTCCTGCTCTTCTTGTCCGCCGCTGGGCTCCTACGTCAAAGGCTGCAAGCATGTGGCGGCAGTGCTCGTGGCTGTCAAGGAGCGGCTCCTTGGCGGCGGCGAGGAGCCCGGCCGCCGGCGGAGCGCGGGCAAGAAGCCTTCTGCCGGGGACAAGGCGCCTCCGTCCGGCGTGGACAAGCTGCTGCAGCTGTTCGCGAC
>NZ_CBRA020000071.1:0-13857 GCF_000469945.2 Paenibacillus sp. P22
GCCAGGCAGCCGCCGACGAAGCGGCCGGCGGGGCTGGCGGGGCCGGCAGATGGGGGACAAGCATCCGGAAGCGGCGCAGAATCGGCCGACGGGACTGCAGGACCGGCAGATGGGGGGGAAGGATCCGGAATCGGCGCAGGCGCTGGCGGCGGTTCTCCGGCCGGAACGGAGGAATCGGCGCCAGCGCCTTCTACCGGGCCGAAGAAGCTGACGGCGCTGGATCTGACCCAGGTGCGCGTCTATGTGACGAAGGAGAAGCGCATCGAGAAGGTGCCGATGGAGACCTATATCCGCGGCGTCATCGCCGGCGAGATGCCGATCTCCTTCGAGCCGGAAGCGCTCAAGGCGCAGGCGATCGCCGCCCGCACGTATATCGTCCGGCGGCTCGCTTCCGGCGACGTCAGCGGCGTGCCGGTGAAGGGAGCGGATGTCACGGATACGACCGCCCATCAGGTGTACATCCCGATGAAGCAGCTGCTGGCCCGCTGGAGCGGCAAGGAGCGGGAGGCGAATCTGACGAAGCTGAACGAAGCCGTCCAAGGGACGAGGGGAGAAATCGTCACCTATCAGGGAAGCCCGATTCAGGCTCTGTTCTTTTCCACCAGCAACGGTTATACCGAAAATTCAGAGGATTACTGGGACGCCAGCCTTCCCTATCTCCGCAGCGTGGCCAGCCCGTGGGACAAGTCCCTGTCTCCGGAGTACAAGGAGACGACGACGATGCCGCTGGCGTCCTTCTACCGGAAGCTCGGCCTCAGCGGCAGCACGCCGGTCCGCAGCCTGCGGGTGCTCGATACGACGGACGGCAGAAGGATCCGCGAGCTGGCGGCGGGAGACGCCACGTTCACGGGCCGCGAAGCCCGGGAGAAGCTGGGACTCGCCTCCTCCCAATTCACCTGGAAGATCAGCGGCAAAAATATCGAGATTACGACCTATGGCTATGGGCACGGTGTCGGGATGAGCCAGTGGGGCGCCGACGGCATGGCGAAGAAGGGCAGCAACGCCTATCAGATTCTGTCCCACTACTATACCGGAACCGCGGTCGTGAGGGAGAACGATCTCCCCCGCATGAGCAGCTAGGAGGCGAATCTTCCTCCCTCCTCGCAAATTCTCTATCGCCCTACGTATAAACCTAGCTGATCCGGCAACAATGGCTAGTGAGGTGATAGAAAATGAATGAACAAGATCAAAAAAACCAAAAGCAAGAGCCTCCTAAACCAAATCTGGGAGGAAGAAACTCCGCTCCATCTTCAGCTTACAAGAAGACCCTGTCGCGCAAGTGGATCTCTCCGGCACTGTTCGTCGCCGCGGCAGCAATCATCGTAACCGTCATGTGGCTCTATCAGGGAGACGACAAGAAGACTTCGACAACCGAGATCCCCGATACGACTGCAGTGGCGCAAGGCGGAGAGCAGCAGCCGGAGCCGGTGACCGTGAAGCCGGTGCCTGGCGAGACGGCAAAATGGCCGGTAGCCAGCACGGCTGACGTCACGGTGAAGCGCGGCTACTTCGATGCCGCCGCGACTCCTGCCGAGCAGGATGCCGCGATGGTCGAGCAGGGCAACACGTTCTCCGCCAACACCGGCATCGACCTGGCCCGCAGCGACGACCAGCCGTTCGACGTGCAGGCCGTGCTGAGCGGCAAAGTGACGCTGGTGCAGGATCAGCCGACCAACGGCACGGTCGTGGAGATCACCCATTCGGGCGGATACGTCTCCGTCTACCAAAGCTTGACCGATGTGACGGTCAAGCAAGGCGACGACGTCAAGCAAAGCACGGTAATCGGCAAGGCAGGCAAAAACGAGCTGCAGAAAGATCTGGGCGTACACCTGCACTTCGCGCTTCTCAAAAACAACGAGCATGTCAATCCGAATTCGGTCCTGCCCGCGCTCGCTCCGGCAGCAAGCCAGGACAGCAGCGCCGCATCGGGCGACGATTCCGAATAAGCGGTTCCTCATCCCTGAAGCCTCGGCTTCAGGGATTTTTTTATGCCGATGAAAAAGACCGCTGCTTCGTCCGGCGTGCGGCTTTGCTCAGCCAGCCGACGGCGGCAAGCCTTGGCGCCTGACCGGCTTCAATGCCGCTTTCGGGCTGCCAGCCTGCTCTTTTTCTGCAAGGGAGCCGGATTGTTTTTTCATGGCTCGGACTGTCCGCCGGAAGGCCATTTGCGAACAAATTGGACGGATTTAGTACCTAGTGCTTGGCCACAAAGAATATCTACCCGCCCCTCTCATATAATGTACCAATCTTAAAACGAGTTAGGGAGGCGGGAACGTGCACGATTACATCAAAGAGCGGACCATCAAGATTGGCCGGTGCATCGTGGAGACCAAGCATACGGTGCGCACGATCGCCAAGGAGTTCGGGGTATCGAAGAGCACGGTGCACAAGGATCTCACCGAGCGGCTGCCGGAAATCAATCCCGATCTGGCCGATCAAGTGAAGCACATCCTGGAGTACCACAAGTCCATCCGCCATCTCAGGGGCGGCGAGGCGACCAAGATCAAGTACAAGAAAAGCACCAAGCGCCGCGAGGTGCTGGCTGCAGGAAAAAGGTAAAAACGGCCGCATTCCGGCCTCCCCTTTCACGGGAGGCCTTTTGGTAAAATTTTTTGACAAAATCAGAGGAAAAACGAGGTTATTAGCGAATAATGGGGGTATGAACTTCCACATTATTCGTTAGGGGACTTCGGACGTATGCTGAGCAAGGATATCGGAATCGATCTGGGCACCGCCAACGTGTCCATTCATGTAAAAGGCAGGGGCGTCGTGCTCGACGAGCCGTCCGTAGTCGCCGTTGAAACCGGCACCAAGCGGGTGCTGGCCGTCGGAGACGAGGCGTACCGGATGGTCGGCCGGACACCGGGAAATATCGTCGCCATCCGCCCGCTTCGGGATGGAGTCATCGCAGACTTCGAAATTACGGAAATGATGCTCAAGGCTTTCATCGACCGCATCGGCGGACGGAGCTGGTACAGCCGTCCGCGTATTCTCATTTGCGCTCCTACCAACATTACATCGGTGGAGCAGAAAGCGATCCGGGAGGCAGCCGAGCGCTGCGGAGCCAAAGAAGTTTATATGGAAGAAGAACCCAAGGCGGCCGCGATCGGTGCCGGCATGGACATTTATCAGCCTAGCGGCAATATGGTCGTCGATATCGGCCGGGGGCACGACGGATGTGGCCGTCCTGTCCATGGGCGACATCGTGACTTCTTCCTCGATCAAGGTAGCCGGCGATACGTTCGATTCCGATATTGCCCGCTACATCAAGGCGAAGTACAAGCTTCTGGTCGGAGAAAGGACAAGCGAGAGCATCAAAATGCGCATCGGATCGGTATACGCTGGCGGACGCAGCGAGGCCATTGATATCCGGGGCCGCGATATGGTGACGGGGCTTCCGCAGACCATCTCCATCCACTCGGAGGAGGTCCGGGAAGCGCTGCACGATTCCGTCGCCTCCATCGTAGCTGCCGCCAAGTCCGTGCTGGAGCGCACGCCTCCCGAATTGTCTGCGGACATCATCGACCGCGGCGTCATTCTGACCGGCGGAGGCGCCCTGCTGGACGGGCTGGATCTGCTCATGGCGGACGAGCTCAAGGTGCCGGTGCTCGTCGCCGAAGACCCGATGCACTGCGTGGTGAAAGGCACCGGATTCATGCTGGACCATCTGGACCGGATGTCGCGCAAGAAGGCGCGCTTCTAGAGTCCGGCGACCGAAGGCCCGCCCCTCGCGAGCCGCTCCTTCCGGAGCTGCGGAGCGCGAAGGGCGGGCCGCTCTTCATGGATGGGCAGCCGCTGCCGATATAACAATAAGACTTTCATCCTTTCATCTTTCATCATACAGGCAAGGGGAGAACCGGATGCTCAGAGGATTGTACACGGCAGCGGCAGGCATGGTAGCCCAGCAGCGCGTGCATGACACGGTAACGACGAATATCGCCAATCTCAATACGACGGGATATAAGCAGAGCAATGCGCTGAACCGTTCCTTTCCGGACATGCTGCTGTCCATGACCGGCAAGAACGATGAGCCGTCGCGCCGGATCGGACGCCTCAGCACCGGTGTGCTGGCGGAGGAAAGCATCGCGCTGCAGGTGCAGGGCGATCTCAACAAGACGGATCGGGCATCCGACTTCGCCATCGCCTCCAATATCGAGGTGGCGGGCACCGTGTTCGACGCTTCCGGCAAATCCGTCGCCGAAGACGGAACGGTGACGTACAGGCCGCAGGCCTACTTCACCGTGCAGGATGCGGACGGACAGACCCGATACACGAGAGGCGGACAATTCCACTTGGCGGCCGACGGTTCCCTGCTTACGGCGGACGGCTCGGCCGTGCTCGGCAAGAACAACCGCCCGGTGACGTTCCCGGCCGGCACCTCCATGGATTCGCTGAAGCTGAACGGCGCCTACGATTTCACGGATGCGGACGGCGTTGCTACGGGCAGATCGCTGCTGATCACGCGAGTCGACCGCGTTCAGGACCTGATCCGCGAGGGAGACGGCAAGTTCCGTCTTGACGGGCAGGGCGGGGCGGCTCCGGCGACGGCGGCGGACGGTGTGGAAGTCCGTCAGGGGTATACGGAGCGCTCCAACGTCGACGCCACCCAGGCGATGGTGGATATGATGGGCGCACTGAGAGCCTACGAGGCGAATCAGAAGGTCGTCCAGTATTACGACAAGAGCCTGGAGAAGGCCGTCAACGAAGTCGGCAAGGTGTGAGGAGGAACGGTAGATGAACGGATCGATAATCAATGCGTCGGTGACGATGAACGCCCTGCAGCAGCGGCTTGACCTGCTGGCCGAGAATATCGCCAACGTGAATACGGCAGGCTATAAACGCAAGCAAGGCACGTTCGAGGATCTGCTCACGAACGCCAAGCAGCAGCCCGAGGCGTTCCGCAAGGACGGCCGCATCGGACCGATGGGCTACAACCAGGGCTGGGGCGCCCGTTTCCTGCAGCTGGGACCTGACATGACCCAAGGCTCGCTCAAGGAAACCGGCACCGCTACGGATCTGGCGATCGAAGGAAATGCGCTCTTCCAGGTGGAGGCGGACGGCAAAACGGCCTATACCCGCAGCGGCGCCTTCCAGTTGACGGTGAGAGGCAACGGTGATACGATACTGGCGACAGAAGCGGGGTATCCTGTTCTCGGCACTCGGGGAGGCGCGGGCCAGCCTGGACCGATCGTCGTTCCGGCCGGCGTCACGCTGCAGATCAGCGGCGAAGGCGTCGTGGAAGGCGTGCATGGGGATGGAACCCGCGAGAATCTCGGGCAGCTGAGCCTTGTATCTCCAGCTCGACCCGAGCTGCTCACTCCGGTGGAGGACAACCTGTTTGTCGTCCCGGACGGAATTGCGGCGGGAGACGTGCTTACCGACGCCGCAGCCGGTCCCGACAGCGGAATCGCTGTCCGCCAAGGGTATGTCGAGCAATCCAACGTCAACGTCGTGGATGAGATGACCGAGCTTTTGAACGTGCAGAGGGCTTATCAGCTGAGCGCCAGGGCGCTGACCTCCGCCGATTCGATGCTGGGCATGGCCAACAACATGCGCGGCTAGATTCCTGTTCCTCCATGCTGCGGCGCGGTGGGAATCTGCCGCGCAATAGATTACGGAAGGATTCTCTTCCGGAGGAATAGGATGATGACCATGGTGCAGAATGAATCCCACACCCGCATGTCGGGAGGAGGGGCGGCGTCCCGTCCGGCCGACAATTTCCGGCCGAGCGACAGCCAAGCTCCCCTGGACCGGGAGGCAGAACCATCTTCGCTGGACGCTCCGGCAGCAGCCAAGACCAAATCCAAGGCAAAGCCGAAGCGGCGCAGCCGGTTCACCGCGTGGTGGTTCGCCCGCAAGGTCATCGTGCTGGCGCTGTTCGTCGGCGCGCTGACAGGCGGCCTTTATCTGGGCTTCGTCGTCCTGGGCAAGGGAAGCATGGACGATGCATTCGACTTTGGCGTCTACAAGCATATTTACGACCTTATCTTCGCGGATTCCTAGATGTATCCGGCCTCCTTTCGGGGCCGGATTTTTTTGCGGCCGCCGATTCAAGGCCACGGCAAAAAAAAAGCCGGAGCAAAGGCATTGCGCCTTTCGCTCCGGCTTTTGTATATGCGGCTTTATTTTACGGTGACCCTTACGCTTACGGTCTTGCCTTCAAAAGCGGCCTTGATCGTAGCCGTGCCTTTGGCGGCGGCGGTGACGGCTCCGCCTGCGGTAACGGTCGCCGCGGCTTCCTTGCTGGAAGTCCAGACAGCCGCCGCGGTGACTTCCGCCTGCGTGCCGTTGTCGTAGAACGCCTTGAGCTTCAGCGGCGCGGAAGCTCCGGGTGCAAGCTGCAAGGTTTTGTCCGACAGGACGAGGCTCTTCAGCTTCGGCTTGACGGCGATCGTCACGGTGATGCTCTTGCCCTGGTACGTTCCGGTGAGCTTGGCCGTTCCGAGCTTGAGGCCCTTGACGGAACTGCCCTTGATGCTCGCGATATCGTCATTGTCGACGGTCCAGGTCATTTTCGAGGCGAGCGAGCTCGTCGAGCCGCTTTTGAACGTGCCGGTGACTTTGACGGTCTTGCTCTTGCCGGGATTCAGCACGAGCGAGGATTCCTCCACCGCCAGCTTGCTCAGCTCTTCTTCGATCACGACAGGAAGAGAGACGGTCTTGCCCTGGTAGGAGGCGGTCAGCGACGTCCGCGCAGCGGTCAGTCCGCGCAGCGTCGTTCCTTTGACAAGCAAGGAGCTGCCGGTCGTTTTCCATTCGGCCTTGGCCGTGACGTCTTCTTCCGTTCCATCCGTATACGTTACGTTCAAAGGCGGGATCGGAGTGTCCTTGCCGATGATTAGGCTGATCGTCTGCTGCTCCGGGAGAAGCGCCAGCGGCTTCAGGCCCACGGCCATTTCCACTTCGGCCGAGAGGCCGCCGACCGCCGCCTTCAGAACGGCTTTGCCGGCTTTTTTGGCGGACCATTTGCCATCCTTGATCTCAATGACGTCGGAGTCGCCGGATGTCCAGCTGACGAGCTTGTCGACAGCGATCGTGGAGTCGTCCAGCGTCTTGCCGGTGACCGCCGGCAGCTTGCCGCTGTCGCCCGTAATGCTTGTCAGGGGTTCGGAGCCGGCCTCGATCGAAAGGAGGGTCGGGTAGACGGTGACGTTCAACGTTCTGGAGAGACCCTTGTACTCCACCTTGATGACGGAGGAGCCGGCTGCCTTCGGCGTGACGAGTCCGTCGGACACGGTAGCGGTGAAGACGTCGCTGGAGCTCCATTCGGCGGCCTTCGTCACATCGGCCGGCTCCTTGTTCGGATCGAGAGCCGACGCGGTCACTTGAAGCGGGCTGTCGGAGAGCAGCAGATTCAGCTCCGCCGAGGCGCTCAGCTTCAGCGCTTCGTGGGCTGCGCGCACGACGACGCTGACGGTGGTCGAGGAACCGTAGAGAGAAGCGGTGATCGTCGCGGTTCCGGGACCGACGGGCGTCACGACGCCTTTGTCCACTTTGGCTACGGCTGCCGCCGAGGTCGTCCAGGAAGCATCGTCGGTCACATCGACCGGCGTGCCGCCGCCTGCCGGCGCAGCTGTCGCGGTCAAGGATCTGGCCTCGTCGCCCGCCGTAAGATCAAGGAGAGAATTTGGCGACAGCGCGAGCGATTGATAGGGGGAAGACACGGTTAACGTAATGGAGGCGGACACGCCTCGGTAGGAAGCCTTGATGACGGATGTGCCTGCCGCGACGAGAGTGACCTTGCCGTCCTCGACCGTAGCGGCCGCCGTGTTGGAGCTGCTCCAGACGGCTTCGTCGGCGAGATCCTTGGATTCATTCCCGTTTTTGCCGACAACGCCGAAGGTCAGGTCGTCCCCGAGCTGTGCTTTCAGGGTGGATGGAGCGGCGCTGCCGTCCTCCGTCAGAAGCTGGAGCTTGGCATAAGGATAGGTGACCGTAACGGAAATCGATGCGGAATAGCCGCTGTACTTGCCGGTAATCGTCGCGGTTCCGGCCGCTACGGGCGTCAGCACGCCTCCCGTGACCTTGAGGACGGATGAGCTGGAGGTCGACCATACGGCCGAGGCGCTGACATCCTTGGTCGCGGAAGAGCCCGAGTAGGACGCCCACAGCGCGAGCGCGTAAGGGTCGTCCCCGAACGTGAGGGAAAGCTTGGAGCCTTCGGTCAGCTTGACCGAGGTGACCGTATCTTCGGCATGCGCGGCAGGCGCGAGCAGCGCAAGCGCCAGGACGGCCGCGAGCAGCAGGGACAGCAGCGGACGATTGGTAACGCGGTAGGACAACGAAAGACACTCCTTTGCAAACCATGATAGTTCCTTTAACGGCATATCGATGCGAATTATGTAGGCAAATGGTGGAAAATAGGAAGGGCGGCGGTTTTTTTTTTTGGAACTGCGGAGGTATAATAACGAAGATATACATAGGCATTCAGCGGCAGAAAGAGGAATTCCGACCCTTTTTTTGCGCAATAAAAAGGACAGTCGGCGGCGCTTCAGTCCGCTTCCTGCCCTCCTATCTCAACCTTTGCGACCTGCAGGCTCGCTCAGGACATGAATAGTGTAGCCCGCCGGCCCCGGTTCCATGCAGCCCGGCCGGCGATTGACGAACAAGGGCGCTTTCGCCCGCGGAAGGGGTATTTTTTTGCTGGATATCAATGAAATCATGGAGATTATTCCTCACCGCCAGCCGTTTCTGCTGATCGACCGCATTCTTGAGGTCGAGGAAGGCGTACGGGCCGTCGGACTCAAGAACGTCACGATGAACGAGCCTTTCTTCGCCGGGCATTTCCCGGGATTCCCTGTCATGCCGGGCGTCCTGATCGTCGAGGCGCTGGCGCAGGTAGGCGCGGTCGCTATCCTCAAGGTGGAAGCGAACCGCGGCAAAATCGCGATGTTCGCCGGCATCGACGGCTTCCGCTTCCGCGGCCAGGTCGTGCCGGGAGATACGCTGACGCTTGAGGTGACCATCACCCGGCTGAAAGGCATCATCGGCAAAGGCCAGGCGACGGCGAAGGTCGGGGACAAGGTCGTGGCCGAAGGCGAGATCATGTTCGCGCTTACGGATCCGAAGTAGGCTTCTATCGCTGAAAAGCAAAAGGCCAAAACAAAAGGCAGCCCGAATTCGTCAACAAAACGAGGATATTCGGACCGGGCCTGCTTTATTAAGTGAGACCATGCAGAGATCAAGGGAGAGATGAGTCCATGTCCGTAACAGAACTTGCGCAACAACGCTATCAGTCCTGGCTCGAGGATCCGACGATCGACGAGGCGACCAAAGAAGAGCTGAGGGGAATCGCGGGGGACGAAAAGGAGATTACCGACCGGTTCTACCGCGATCTCGAATTCGGCACCGGCGGCCTCCGCGGCGTCATGGGAGCCGGTACGAACCGCCTCAACGCCTATACGGTAGGCAAGGCGACGCAGGGTCTGGCGAACTGGCTGCTCGGGCAGACGGACAAGCCTTCGGTCGTGATCGCACACGATTCCCGCAACAACTCTCCGGAGTTCACGCTGGAAGCCGCGCTCGTGCTGGCCGGCAACGGCATCAAGACGTACTTGTTCCCTTCGCTGCGTCCGACCCCGCAGCTGAGCTTCGCGGTGCGCGCGCTCGGTGCGAGCGGCGGCGTCGTCATCACGGCCAGCCACAATCCTCCGGAGTACAACGGCTACAAGGCGTACGGTCCGGAAGGCTGCCAGCTCGTGCCGCATGAGGCCGAGCAGGCGATCGCGGCGATCCAGAAGGTGGCGAGCTTCGGCGAGATCAAGCGCATGGCCCGCGAAGACGCGGAGCGGCAAGGGCTGCTCGTGTGGCTCGGCGAGGACGCGGACCGGGACTTCATCGAAGCCGTGGCGGCGCAGAGCCTCAATCGCGACCTGCTCAAGCGCGGCGCGGGACGCGACATCAAGGTCATCTACACGCCTCTGCACGGAAGCGGCAACCATCCGGTCCGCGGCGCGCTCAAGGAGATCGGCATCGAGTCGGTCGCCGTCGTGCCGTCGCAGGAGCAGCCGGACGGCTACTTCAGCACACTGAAGAGTCCGAATCCGGAGGAGCGCGAGGCGTTCGCGCTGGCGATCAAGCAGGCGCAGGAGCAAGGCGCGGACATCATCATCGGCACCGACCCTGACGCCGACCGGATGGGCGCCGTCGTGAAGAACAACGAAGGCGAGTACGTTGTTCTCTCCGGCAACCAGTCCGGCGCGATCATGGTCCACTACGTGCTCAGCCAGCTGCGCGAAAGAGGCGAGCTGCCTGCGAACGGCGCCGTCATCAAGACGATCGTAACGAGCGAGATGGGCGCGGACATCGCCAAGGCCAACGGCGCAGAGGTCATCAACACGCTGACCGGCTTCAAATATATCGGCGAGAAAATGACCGAATTCGAACGGACGGGCTCGCATACGTTCCTGTTCGGCTACGAGGAAAGCTACGGGTACCTGACAGGCACCTACGCCAGGGACAAGGATGCCGTCGTAGCGGCGATGCTGATCGCCGAAGCGGCCGCCTTCTACAAGCAGCAGGGCAAGACGCTGTATGACGTGCTGCTGGAGCTGTACGGAGAGTACGGCTACTATCTGGAAGGCCTGGAGTCCCGCACGCTCAAGGGACTGGACGGCGTCCAGAAGATCGGGGCCATCATGGACAGCTTCCGTTCGGAAGCTCCGACTGAAGCCGGCGGAATCAAGGTGTCGCAGGTGCTCGACTACAGCCTCGGCCTGGACGGCCTGCCGCAGGAGAACGTGCTGAAGTACATTCTTGAGGACGGCTCCTGGTTCACGCTGCGGCCGTCCGGCACGGAGCCCAAGATCAAAGTCTACTTCGCGGTCCGCGGGGACTCCCTGCCGTCTGCGGAGAATGCGCTGAACGTGCTGCGAAGCTCCGTCATGCAGCGCGTGGACGCGATGGCCTGACCTGCTCTGTACCCTATAGACGGGCAGATCCGGGCCGGGGAGCCGGCAGGCTTGATGCCGTCCCCGCAGGCAATAGCAGTGCAGCAGCCGGGCCCGTCATGGAGCCGGCTCTGAAGTTCAATAAAGAGCCGCAGGGCGGGTGATGTCTACCCGCCCTGCCCGGCTTTTCAAGTATGAGTGGATAAGGGGCGAACTGGAACGTGTTGAAGTGGCAGCAGTGGAACCGCGCGGCCCGCAGAATCATGTGGGTGCTGGCGCTGATCGGCGTCATCGCGGCAATTCCCATCGGAGCTAACCGGTGGCAGATGGAGAAGACCTCCAAGCAGGTCGAGTACGTGTTCGATTATTCGGATCTCGTGCTGGTGGCGTCCTATCAAAGCCGTCCGGTCGACTATATCAAAAGCGAGCTTCAAAAGCTGAAGTCTCACGGCGTCGGCACGCTTTCGGTGTTCGAGAGCCGGCTGGACGAGCTCGAGAACGCAGGGAGGCTGGGCTTGTACAGCGAGGCGGAAGCGGCGCTGCTGCAGGGCAAGCCTTCGCCTGCAGGACAGAACTATACGTACCTGCTGTTTGAAGGAGCCAGGGAGCAGGCTGCTCTGGAGCCGATGATCCGCGAACGCTTCGAAAGCGACGGCATCGCCGTGCGTCCGTGGGACCTGGATGGCAAGCGCGGCCTCGTGCTGGAGACGCCGATGGCCGGAGCGGTGCTGAAGTCGATGGCTCCCGATCCGCTGGCGCTGACGGAGCTTCATGACGCCGGCTTCCGCCTGCTGCCGAGACTTTCGGACCGGATCCCTTACGACACGGAGCGCATGGATGCGCTGCTGGCCGGATTCAAAAATCTCGGCGTCACCCGCATCCTGTTCGACGGCGGAGCGGTCACCGGCTTCGCCGATCAGGCGGCCGACAAGACGTTGACTCATTTTGCCCAGAAGCTGAATGAGTACGGAATCGGAATCACCGCCATCGAAAATCTCAAAAAACCCCAGTCGGGCCTGAATACGCTGGCCTATCTGACGCACTATAACGTTACGCGGCTTTATTCCCTCTCGGACAAAGACGCTGCCGCCCTGAAGCCGGACGTCATCGCCGACCGCTTCCTGCTTGCGGCCAAAGACCGCAACATCCGCATGTTCTATCTGAACGCGGCTCCCTCCGCCAACCTGGACAAAGGGACCGTCACGGATCCGATGGACAATCTCTACAAGTCGCTTGACGGGCCGGACGGAGCGATCGCCAAGCTGGATTCGTTCGGATTTCCTTCAGGGGAAGCCCACGCGTTCGAGCGCTCCTATCCAAGCTGGATGAAGGCTCTCAAAGCGGTCGTCGCCCTGGGGGCAATCAGCCTGATCGCGCTGCTTGCCGGAGCCTTCTTCAACGGCCTGGCCTTGATCGTCTTCCTGCTCGGCCTCGCCGGCAGCGCCGGGCTTTACGTCCTGAACAGCTCGCTCATGGAGCAGGGCTTGGCGCTCGGGGCCGCGATCAGCGCTCCGACGCTGGCGATGATCTGGGCGATCAACCGGATCCGCTCCCATACGGAAGGACAGCGGCGGCCGGTAGGAGGCGAATGGAATTCCGCGGCCAACGAAGGCACGGACCGCTCGTTCCAGGTGTCGCCTTGGAGCGGCATGCTGGGTGGACTCGGGCAAGCCGGCACACGCTGGGTGTTCCGCGGCCTCTCGGCCGGACGGCGCCTGACGATGGCGCTGAGCATTCTGGCCGTGACCTCGCTGATCAGCATGCTGGCCATCCCGATCGTAATCGGGCTGCTCAACAGCATGACGTACAGCCTCGTGCTGGAGCAGTTCCGCGGCGTAAGCCTGCTCCACCTGGCGCCGATCGGCTTGACCGCCGTCTACCTGTTCCTGTTCACAGGCCAATCGGTCTGGCTCAGCCTGCGGCGGGTGCTCGGGCTGCAGATCACGATTCTCTGGTGCGTCGCGGTTGCCGTCATCGGCGCTGCCGGGCTGTACTATCTGTCGCGCACGGGCAATTCCGGAACGGCTACTTCCTTGGAGCTGGTGTTCCGCAACACGCTGGAAGGAACTTTCGGAGTGCGGCCCCGCTTCAAGGAATTCCTGCTGGCGCATCCGCTCATGGTGCTCGGCTTGTTCCTGTCGCTTCGCTACCGCGCCGCCTGGGTATTGCTAATTGTAGGCTCCATGGGCCAGCTGTCCATGGTCGACACGTTCGCGCATATCCACACGCCGATCCACATCTCCTTGATCCGCATCCTGCTCGGCCTCGGCATCGGAGTCGTCATCGGCCTGATCCTGATCGCCGCATGGCAGATCGGGGAAACGCTCGTAAGAAGATTCTGGCCGCGGGAGAGGGCTGCGAATGGCTAAGTCCGGAGGAGCTGTCTCCCCGATGCGCAGGAAAATCGTCATCTCCGGCTACTACGGCTTCCGCAACAGCGGCGACGAAGCGGTTCTGAAGTCGATCCTGCTCGCTCTTCGCGCCGAGGGGGAAGCCCAGGGCGTCGAGATCGATCCTGTCGTGCTGTCCGGAGATCCGGCTTGGACAACGCAAATGTATGGCGTCAAGGCCGTGCATCGGATGAAGCCGCTGGAGCTGATGAAAGCCATCGCCGGCTGCGACGGCCTCATCAGCGGCGGCGGCAGCCTGCTGCAGGACGTGACGGGCGGCAAGACGATTCCCTACTATACGGGAATCATCAAGCTGGCCCAGCTGCTTCGCAAGCCGGTGTTCATCTACGCGCAGGGCATCGGCCCCGTGCTGAACCGCCGGATGGACGGCCTCATCCGGCATGTGATGACCCGCAGCGCGTACGTGTCCGTGCGCGATGACGAATCCGCGGTGCTGCTGTCGCGGATGGGCGTTCCGCAGGACCGGATCGACGTCGTGCCCGATCCGGTCATGGGCCTGCCGCTGCCGCAAGGTTCGCAGGCAGCGGCAGGCGGCGGCTCCGCCGCAGCGGGCGGCG
>NZ_CBRA020000072.1:0-38216 GCF_000469945.2 Paenibacillus sp. P22
GGAGCGGCGCAGYCGGCGGCCGGAAAGGCTTCCGGCAAGGAAGGCGTCCTGCAGGAGGCGATGACGGCGACGCTGAAGATCGTCGTCGACCCCCATTCGAGACAGCTTGCGCTCATGAGCGGCGCCGTCGTTGTCCGCGCCTATCCGGTAGGCGTCGGCGGCGGCAAGACTCCGCGCGGCAGCTTCGCCATATCGGAGAAGGTGCGCAACCCGAACGGAAGCTCCAAAGGTCCGTTCGGAAGCAGGGGCATGACGCTCTCGGACACTCGGTATGCCATTCATGGCACGGACGAGCCGGACTCGATCGGAACCGATCGATCGCTCGGCTGCATCCGCATGGCGAAGGCTGATCTGGAGGAGCTGTACGATCTTGTGCCGCTCGGAACGGAAGTGGCGATCGGCGACGGCAAGCTGGCTTTCCTCCAGCAGCAAGGGGAAGCTGAACGCGAAAAAGGCCGCTACAAGGTGCGGCCGAGTTCCCGGGAAGAAAATCCGGACAAGGTATACGACTGGCTGTAGGGCTTGGGCTGATCGGCTGACGATCAGCGCCGATCAGCTGAAGATCAGAAGCAGGATCATGACGATGGCGAAAACGGCGAAGATGGAGGCGGCGACAATGATGGCCTTGCGGTTCGGCTGCTCGCTCGCCGGAGCCTTTCTAGTCGGAGGCTTGCGTTTGGCTGTGCTCATGCTTATCGACCTCTCCTGAAGGATGATGGCAGTGCTTGTACGGTTATTGTAATCGCTTGCCGGAGAAATGGGCAAGCCCTTCATCCTTTCGGCAAGGCCGATTCAGCGGATGTCTCCATACGGGAGGATTTTTCTGGTGGAGAAAAAAAGAAAAAGAAACCGCAGAATTAATGCAAGCGCTCCCCGAACGACCGGCGCCCTTTTCTTTTGCTGCTGAACAAGATAAACTGAAAGGCAGAGCCTTTTTTGCCGTGCAGGACTGAATCCGTACGGCCGACATCTCTACATACCTACGCAAACGTCCGCCGCCACACAGGACGGCGAAGCCGTTTTGCTTGAACGGAAACGGAGTGGACTTCTTGCTGTACCAATACTTTGCCAAGCCGTTTTTTTTCCGGCTTGATCCCGAAAAAGCGCATCATCTGGTCATTGACGGCCTTCATCAAGCTTCCCGTGTGCCGGGCATGACCGCCTTATTGCGCGGCATGTACGGCGTGCCGGGATATCCCGAGCTCAGCATGGATCTTCTGGGGCTCTCCTTCGCGCATCCTGTAGGCCTGGCCGCGGGACTGGACAAAAACGCAAAGTCCGTGGAAGGCTTCTCCAGCGTCGGCTTCGGGTTCATGGAAGTCGGCACCGTGACGCCGCTCCCCCAGCCTGGCAACGAGCTGCCGAGGCTGTTCCGGCTTCCGGCCGACGAAGCGCTGATCAACCGGATGGGCTTCAACAACGACGGTGCCGCCGCCATGGCCGGGAGGCTCGGCAGCCTCACCGCCAGGCCGATTCCCGTATTCGTGAACATCGGCAAAAACAAGGCGACTCCGAACGAGCTCGCCCATGAGGATTACCGGCGCTGCGTCAAGGAGCTGTTCGCATACGGCGATCTATTCGTCGTCAATATCAGTTCTCCCAATACGCCGGACCTCAGGGCGCTTCAGCTTGGAGACGAGCTGAAGACGCTTCTCCAGGCCGTGAAGGAAGAGATGGCCGTGCAGGCGGCCAAGCATGGATCGGCGCCGAAGCCGGTGCTGGTCAAGCTGGCGCCGGACATGACGCCGGAGCAGCTTGCGTTCTCGGTCGATACGATCGCTGCGAGCGGAGTGGAGGGCATCATCGCCACGAATACGACGCTGTCCCGCGACGGACTCACCCATGCCAACGCCTCGCAGGCCGGAGGCATGAGCGGCCGTCCGCTGCGCGAGAGATCGACGGAAGTTGTGGCCGCCATCTACAAGCAGACCGGCGGGAAGCTGCCGATCATCGGATCCGGCGGCATCTTCACGGCGGAGGATGCGTATGCCAAAATCAGAGCGGGCGCATCGCTCGTGGAGATTTACACCTCGATGATCTACAAGGGTCCGGGGATCGTGAAAGAAATCGCGTCAGGTCTCAGGGAGCTGCTGCTCCGCGATGGGCACTCCCATCTGCGCGAGGCTATCGGCGCCGATCATCACTGACAAGACAGGAGGCGGACGGATGGACGGCCGGGATTGGAACCAATTTCTGCAGCCTTATGAACAAGCGGTAGAGGAAATGAAAGTGAAATTCAAAACGCTGCGGACCGAGCTCAAAGCCCGGGAATCCTATGCGCCCATCGAATTCGTGACCGGCAGGGTGAAGAAAATATCCAGCATCCTGGATAAAGCCCGCCGCTTGAACGTGCCGATGGACCAGCTGGAGACGGGCATCGAGGACATCGCAGGCATCCGCATCATGTGCCAGTTCGTCGACGACATCCTGCGTGTCGCTGCAATCATCCGCTCCAGGCAGGATCTGAAGCTGGTCTACGAGAAGGATTACGTCACCAACTTCAAGGACAGCGGCTACCGCAGCTATCACATGATCGTCGAGTATCCGGTGCAGACGGCGATCGGCTTCAAGAAAGTGCTTGCCGAGATTCAGATCCGAACGCTGGCGATGAATTTCTGGGCGACGATCGAGCATTCGCTCAACTACAAGTACAAGCAAAGCCTGCCGGAGGAAGTGAAGCTGAGGCTGCGCAAGGCATCTGAAGCGGCATTCAACCTCGACACGGAGATGTCGAGCATCCGGCATGAAATTCTGGAAGCGCAGATCGGCTTCGAGGAAGGCTCCAACATCGTCAACAAAGTGCTCAGCGATATCCAGGACCTGTATTTCTACAGGCGGGTGCGCGAGGCGGTGCAGTTCCAGCTCAAGTTCAACGAGCTGTGGGAGCAGGGAGACACGTTCGAGCTCAAGCAGCTCGCGCAGGAGATCCAGTACTCTCTCCACAAGGCGAGAAAGGGCGGAAGCCCAACCGATTAAAAACGGTCCCGGCTTCTTGCCGATGGATAGTTCATCTGCGCTTGCCGGATACGGGCAAGCCTCGACGCACGGCAAAGCGGGACGATGTTGTCCCGCTTTTGGCATTTTCACCCGAATTCAGAGAAACCCTCGAGGAATAGATGCAATCGAAAGGAATGATGGCTGATGGTCAAAAGAATTCGACTCGACAAGCTGCTCTCATCGATGGGATACGGCTCCAGAGCCGAAATCCGAAGAATCGTCAGGACAGGGATCGTGACCGTGGACGGCTCGGTCGAGAAGGACAGCGGCCGCATCGTGGATCCCGGCGCCGAGCAGGTCCTGGATGTCCTGGGTCTTGTTGTAGACGGAATCCCGGTTGCGGAGCGTGCCGCCGTAGAGGCGCACGTAAGCGATGCGGCCCATGGCGGGATCCTTCTCCAGCTTGAACACGAGGCCGGATACCGGTGCGCCGCTGTCTCCGCCGGCCTCGGGGAGCCATCTGACGATGGCGTCCATAAGGGCGGCGATGCCGATGCCGCGGCTCGCCGCGCCGAACAGCACGGGGAACAGCTCCGCCCCGGCGGCGCCGATGMTGCAAGCCGGTCGGCAAGCTCCGCGGCATCGAGCCCGCCCTGCTCCAGATAGCGTTCGAGCAGGTCCTCGCGGCTCTCGGCGACCGTTTCCGTCAGCAGCTCCAAATACGGCCGCTGATCGTCGGACAAGGCGTCCGCTCCTCTAGCTGCATGGCCGTCGAGATCAGGCAGCAGACTGGGGCTCCCCGTAAAATGCTCCTCCAGCCCATGCGGAGCCTGGACAGGCACTGCTCCGGCGGTCAGCAGCCTGCGGATGCCCGCAAGAGCCTCCAGCGGATCGGCTCCGATGCGGTCCAGCTTATTGATGAAGAACACGGTCGGAATCTGCAGGCTGCGCAGAGCCTGCCAGATGACTTCGGTCTGCGGCTGCACGCCTTCCACCGCGGATACGACCAGCACGGCGCCGTCCATGACGCGCAGCGAGCGCTCCACCTCCGAGAGGAAATCCACATGGCCCGGAGTGTCGACGAGGTTGACCTGCACGCCCCGATGGACGAATCGCGTCGCCGCCGCGCGCACCGAGATTCCCCGCTCCCGCTCCACGTCGAGCGAATCGGTCTGCGCGGTGCCCGCATCCACGCTTCCGAGAGCGCGGATCCGTCCGCTTTCATATAAGATGTGTTCCGTTGTCGTCGTTTTGCCCGCATCGACGTGGGCGAAGATGCCTACGTTGCGGATCGGGGCTCGGGCGGAAGATGGCATAGGTAGCAAAGTCCCCCTGTCAGGCAGTATGTATCCGCCTATTATACATGATAATAGAGTCCGGAAGGCCAGAGGATCCGCCCATTCATGCAAAAAGCCCTGGATTCCACATGCGGAATCCGGGCTTTTCGTTGGTTTCGGCCATCTTGTTCTCTTGCGTCAAGGAACCTTGATGATGAACGGCACGGTGAACACTTCGCCGCCGCGCTTGAACTGGCCCCATATTTTGTAGATCCCGCTCTTCGGGAACGTCGTCATGAACCGGGCTTCCGGCCCGGATGCCTTCTCGTCCATCGGATGCACATGCAGGTAGCTCTCCGCGTCCGCGGTCAGGATGACGACATGGCCGACCGCGCCGAGGTATGGCTGAAGGTCCGTGACCGGCTTTTCGGTCCGGGCGTCCGCAATCGTATACGTCAGCATGGCTTCCTCTCCGGCGGCCAGGCCGTCGATCGAGAGGGCGATCTCCTTGCCGTCCACGACCTTGGTCAGGTCGCCGTCCGGCTCGATCGGCTTGACCTTATCCGCAGCTCCGCCTATCGACACCCACTGCATCCTGCTCATCGCGCTGCCGCCCGCCGGCACGAAGTCGGCGATCAGCTTGTACTCTCCGCCGGCCGGAAATTCCGTCGCGATTTCAAAGACGCCTCCGCCCTTGTACTCCGGATGGATGTGGCTGAAGTAAGACAGGTCCTTGCTCACGATGATCATATGCTGCTTCTGCTCATGGGCGGTGTCGAACTGCTCGACCGGCTTGCCGCCGCTTGTAATGGCGACCCGGATGAGCGTCTCCCGCCTGGCCTCCGGCTGGCCGCCGCCCGCCAGCGTCCACTCGGCCTTCACATCGGAGGCATCGGCGGCCGCCCCTTTCCCTTCGCCGCCCGGATGGGCATGTCCGGCGGAAGCGTCGGACGAGTCATGGGCATTCGGCTCCGGCTCCATATTCATGTTCATCGAGTCATGGGCATTCGGCTCCGTATTCATGTTCATCGAGCCATGGCCTCCCTCTTGGTGGACCGTCTTGGAGCCGCAAGCGGACATAACGGCGGCCGCGACGATCAGCATGGCTGCAAGCTTCAACCGTTTCATCATGGATTCAATCCTTTCTGCGAAAATTCCAATCATCCAAACAAGCTGCGTCCTTGCATCCATCCCGTCCCGCTGCGGGCTCTACACCTTCATCCGCTGCAGACGAAGGGCGTTCAGCACGACCGAGACGGAGCTGAGCGCCATCGCCGCTCCGGCAATCCATGGAGCCAGCAGGCCAAGAGCGGCCACCGGGATGCCGAGCGTATTGTAGCCGAGCGCCCAGAACAGATTCTGGCGGATATTGCCCATCGTCCGGCGGCTCATGGCGATCGCGTCGGCGATGCTGTTCAGATCGCCGCGCATGAGCGTAACGTCGGCGGCTTCCATCGCCACGTCCGTTCCGGTGCCGATGGCCATTCCGATATCCGCCGCGGCAAGCGCGGGAGCGTCGTTGATGCCGTCTCCGACCATCGCGACCTTTTTGCCCTCGGCCTGCAGCCTCTTCACTTCCTCGGCCTTGCCTTCCGGCAGCACCTCGGCCCGGACTTGATCGATTCCCGCCTGCCTGGCGACGGCCCTAGCCGTGCGCTCGTTGTCGCCTGTGACCATGATGACGTCGATGCCCATCGCCTTCAGCCGCGCTACCGCCGCAGCCGACGTTTCCTTGATCGTATCCGCCGCCGCGACCAAGCCCGCATACCGCCCGTCCGCCGCGATCAGCATCGCCGTCTTGCCCTCTTCCTCCAGCCTCTCCATCGAGGCCATAGCCTGGTCGGCGGAGATGCCGTGCCTCTCCATAAGTCTCCGCGTGCCGGCCAGAATTTCATGCCCTTCCACGACAGCCCGGATTCCGTAGCCCGGAAT
This sequence comes from Paenibacillus sp. P22, assembly GCF_000469945.2. Lineage (NCBI taxonomy): Bacteria > Bacillati > Bacillota > Bacilli > Caryophanales > Paenibacillaceae > Paenibacillus > Paenibacillus sp. P22. The sequence goes on from NZ_CBRA020000072.1 coordinate 6,147, forward strand.
CGCCTCGAACCCGCTCGCGGCAGGGATGGAAATGCCGCGCGCCTCGATACCCGAGACGATCGCTTCCGCAAGCGGATGCTCCGAGCTCTTCTCCGCAGCTCCGACAAGACGGAGGAACTCCCGCTCCTCCATATGGCTGGCGACGACGACATCCGTCAGCTCCGGCATGCCCTTCGTCACGGTGCCCGTCTTGTCGAGGATGACGGCGTCGATTGCATGGGTGGATTCCAAATGCTCGCCGCCCTTGAACAGAACGCCCAGCTCTGCGGCACGGCCGGAGCCCGCCATGATGGACGTAGGCGTCGCCAGGCCGAGGGCGCATGGGCAGGCTATGACGAGGATGGCGATCGCCTTCTCCAGCGCTTCGGCGACATTACTCGGTGTTACCCAGACATACCAGATCACGAAGGCGATAACGGCGATGCCGACGACGATCGGAACGAAAATGCCGGAAATGACGTCCGCGACCCGCTGAATCGGGGCTTTGGAGCCTTGCGCTTCCTCGACGACCTTGATGATCCGGGCCAGCGCCGTTTCTTTGCCGACCTTGGTCGCCCTGATCTTGAGCCGTCCGTTCTTGTTGACCGTCGCGCCGATGACGAGGTCTCCGGCATTCTTCTCCACCGGAATGCTCTCTCCCGTCAGCATTGATTCGTCGACGGAGGAGCTGCCTTCCATCACTTCGCCATCGACGGGGACTTTCTCGCCCGGCTTCACGACGACGATGTCGCCGCCGAACACTTCCTCGATCGCGACCTGCGTCTCGGCTCCGTCCCGGATGACGAGCGCTGTCTTGGCCTGCAGCCCCATCAGCGTCTTGATCGCTTCGGACGTGCGGCCCTTCGCCAGCGACTCGAACAGCTTGCCGAGAAGGACGAGCGTGATGAGCACGGCGCTGGTCTCGTAATACATCTGCGGACCGTGATGGGCCATGCCGCCCATCCGCGCCCATTCGACGGTCAGATATAGGCTGTAGAAGTAAGCCGCCGAAGTTCCGAGGGACACCAGGACGTCCATATTGGCGCTCCGGTTGCGAAGGGCTTTGAAAGCCCCGACGTAAAACTGCTTGCCGATGTAGAATTGGACCGGGGTCGCCAGCGCAAGCTGGAACCACGGGTTCATGAACAGCTCCGGCATCGGAATCCAGGACAGGAAGGAGAAGTGCCCCGCCATCGACCACAGCAGCGGGAGCGATAGAATCGCCGACAGGAGCAGCTTGCGCTTCTGGCGCGCGACGGCTTGCTGCCGGAGCTCGGATGGATCGGCGACCTCCTGCCTGGGGATGGCCTCGTAGCCCAGCTTGGCTACTCTCGCTTGCAGATCCGCGACCGATACGGCCGCCGGATTGTATTCCACCCTTGCGCTCTCGAGGGCAAAGTTCACGGCCGCCCCGGTTACGCCCGGCGTTCTGTTCAGCGTCTTCTCGATGCGCACGGCGCAGGCCGCGCAGTACATGCCGACGAGCTGGAGATCCGCCGTCTGCATGGCGGTATCGTATCCAAGCTTACGGATCGTCTGCTGCAGCTGGGGCACGGTCACCTGATCGGGATCGTAGGTCACCGTCGCTCTTTCCAGAGCAAAGTTCACGTTCGCTTCCGCGACGCCCTCCAGCCTGTTCAACCCTTTCTCGATCCGGTTCGCGCAAGCCGCGCAGGTCATGCCGGTCAGCTGCAGCGTCGTTTGCTCCATAGGCAGTTTGGATGCTTCCACTTGCGGACACCTCGCTTAGTTCCTTTATTGCCATCATTCAGCGGCCTTATTCTTACATTTACTATACCCCTCTACCCTATATTCAGTCAATTAAAACTTATACCCCCCACCCCCTATATCGAACGGCATAGAAAAAGGATTCTCTCGAATCCCGGTTATTTCATCAATTTGTTGATGGTGACCAGAAGCTCGTCGATGACCTCGCTCTCGCCGTCCTGGATGCGCTCGATGACGCAGCTCTTCATATGATGCTCCAGAAGCAGCCTGCCCACGCCGTTCAGGGCGGATTGGACCGAAGAGATCTGATTGAGGACGTCATCGCAGTAGACATCCTTCTCGATCAAGCCCTTGAGACCGCGGACCTGGCCCTCGATCCGGTTGAGGCGGCTGATGAGATTGCTTTTGGTCTTCTCGGAGTGATGGCTTTTGCGTCCGTCCGCCTCGCATGATTCATGCTTGTTCGTATCCTGCTGGAGCTCATCCATGGCATCACGCCCTTTTTGATTTCCAGTTTACCATAGCCCCCCCCACCTATACCAGCACCCCGATTTTGGCAGTCGGCATTCATGAGGGCCTTGCCGCTCCAGGGTCGACGATCGCCGCCTTGCCGGCCTGCTTCCCTTCCTACGGCTCCACCGCCATCGGCCGCTTCCCAGCCTTCAGGGCAATTCGATGCCCAGCCCCCGCTTCACGGCTTCACGGCAATAATGACCGGCGATCGCGATATCGAATATTCCCAGACCCATCGGGTTGAAAAATACGGTCTCTCCCGAAAATTCGGCCAAGGCGTCCCGGCAGACGAGATCCGCAAGCGTTCGGACATCCTCTTCCCTGAGTCCGTGCCGAAGATGCAGCAGCTCGATGTCCGTGTTCTCGCGGCATACCTCCCGCCAGTCGTCCACGATGACGGCGCGGACGCCCGCGACGCCCTCCGGCTTGAAATCCCGCAGCGACACGTTCAGCAGCAGCGAGCCCGGAGCAGCCGGCTCGTCGATGTACCGCTCTGCCGATACCGTGCATGTCGCGATCACGCTGGACCGGCGGTAAAGCTTACGCCAATCCGAGGCGATTGCCGTCCTCCCGCGCACAGCCTCCGGCACGCTCTGCGGATCGATATCCCGCAGGTCGTACAGCGTGATCTCCTTCAGGCGGCTGCCGAGCAAGGCGGCGCACATGTCGAGATGCAGGCGGCCGATCGGACCCCAGCCGATGATGCCGAGCCGAATGTCCTGATCCGGCCTCGAATCGGCATAGGCCCGGAGCATGACCCCGCTCACCGCGGCCGCGCGCAGGCCGTTGAGCAGGTTGCACCGGACGAAGGCGAGCGGCAGGCCGTTCTCCGGATCGTTCAGGATGATCGCATTCTGCGCCCGCGGCTGGCCGTTCTTGATGTTGCCGGGAAATCCGGCGATCCATTTGATGCCTGCCAGAGGATGCGGTCCGCCCAGATAAGCCGGGGTCGCGATGATCCGGTTGCCCGGTTCGGGAAACCGGAGATAGGTCTTGAGCGGAGCGGCATATTCCCCTCGATCCATCGCCCGCACGGCATCCTCCGCGATGCCGGCCAGCTTCACCCAATCCACACCGGCTTCCGTGATATGGCTGTCATTGAGATAGAGCATGTCTAATCCCCCCCTATTCCAGGCATCCGGATCGATTTCGAGCTCCCGCTTCACCCACTCGTCGTCAAATACCGAGCTCATATACCGTTCGCCTCTGTCCGGCAGGATGGCCGCGCATATGGACCCGGCCGGAATGCTGCCGGCGAGGCGCCGGACCGCCGCCAGGACGCCGCCGGAGGATGCTCCTGCGAGAATGGCTTCCCGCCGGGCCAGCTCGCGGCAGCCCCAGACGCAATCGGCGTCCGACACCTTGACGACGATATCCGCCAGATCGCCGCCGTGCAGATCCGGCACGATGGCCGCTCCGAGGCCGGGAAATCTGCGCGGACCGCTGCTGCCGCCGAACAGGATGCTGCCCTGCGCATCGACCGCGACGACCTTCGTCGTCCAGCCTCGGCTGCGGATATAATCGGCGCAGCCGCGGATCGTTCCGCAGGAGCTGACCCCGCAAAACAGATAGTCGATCTTCCCGAGCTCGTCTCCGATCTCCCTCATCGTCGTATCCTGATGCGACCGGGCGTTGTCGGGGTTGCCGTACTGGTTCGTCCAGTAGGCATCCGGAATCGTCCCGAGCAGCTCCTTCACCCTGGCGATCCGCGCCGGCAGGAATTCACCCGTCGCGGCATCCGGCTGCTCGACCAGCTCGATTTCTCCGCCGAGGCTCCGGATGATCCGCTTATGCGCGTCGGTCGTCCGGGGATCGACGACGCAGATGAAACGGATGCCCAAGAAGCGGCATAGCTGAGCCAGGCTGATGGCCAGATTGCCTGAGCTCGATTCGATGACCGTGCTCCCCTCGATCACGTCGCCGCGCCGGATGGCTTCCCGAAGCATATGCAGCGCCGGACGGTCCTTGGCGCTGCCGCCGGGGTTCATGCCTTCCAGCTTGCCGAATACGGCGAACGGCTCGTCACGGAACAGCCTCTCCAGCCGGATGAGCGGCGTTCCCCCGATGGCGCCTGCGATGCCTCCGTCCAGCTTCATCCGGATTCTCCTTGCCTGTAATGGATTTTCTTGTTCTTGACCGAGCCCTGCTCTCCGGTGTCGTCCAACGACTTCCGGACGACCTGGATTCCGCCCAGGATGCCGCTGCGGATCATCGTCCCGATGTCGGGATTCCGGTTCTCCAGCTCCTGCCGGATGAGCTCAAGCGCGGCATCGCTTCCCTGCCCGCTGTCGACCGCGATCCGCAGCGAGTTCCCTTCGACAACGACGCGGACGCTGGCGCTGCCGAGATGCCGGCAGACCGTGTCCTCGATGTCGTAGATGCTGATCTTCTCGCCATGCTTGAGATCCGGTCCGATCCGCTTCACGAGGCTGTGGAAGCTCTGCCGGGGCACGCCCTCCACGTCGATGGTCCTCAGATCGCGCACGACGTCGTACGTCACGTAGCGAAGCGCGGGAAAGGCTTCGCGGATGGAGGAGGTCAGCACGAGCACCTGCTCCCCTTCGGATAGCGGCCGGAGTCCCTCTCCGAGCTCTTCGGCGCTCACCCCCTCGGCGATGATTCCATCCGCCAACAGATAACGTCCGCAACGAGGCGAATAGGATGCGATCGTGCCGATCTCGATCGATCCGTACGTATCCGTGATTCTGTCTTCGCCGATGCCAAGCCGCTGCGCGGCCTGGCTCCGCCACCCCGGCGACGCCGTCTCGCCGACAAGGATGACATGCCGGATGCCGAGCGCCGCCGGCTCGCCGGCCGCAGCCAGCAGCCGGTCCAGGATGGAGGGCATCGTATACAGCACCTCCGGCCGCAGCCGCTCCAGCGACTCGATATGCTGCCGGATCGGCAGCCGGAAAGACAACGACTCCACCGTCATGCCGAGCTGCCGGAACACCTCGGCGGCCGTCGCTTCCGCATGGCCGGTCCCCATGTCCGATACGGCCGTCTTGTACCCGTACGGCTCCAGAATGTCCCGGAAGACATCCAGCTTCACCCGCAGATAGTCGGCCTCGTCCTGCTCCGAGTAATAGATCGTCTTGCGCCGTCCCGAGCTCGTTCCCGACGTCCGGTAGCTGCGAATACCCGGCTGCATGGCAAGAGGAGTGCTGTCCGTGTAATAAAACCGTTCAAGAACGGACGACGTCAGAAGCGGCAGCTCCATATCCCCCGTTTCCCCTGCAGGCCGCCCCGATCCTTGGACGATAAGCCCGTCGAGCCAGGCAAAGCGATGCCTCATCCTTTCGACGATTTCCCGAATGCCGCCCGGATTGTCCATATGCAAATCCTCCCGCCTCAACTGTGTGCCCACATTGACGCTCTATCGTATGCCCATTCCCCTGCCGAGGTGAATCGAGCCTGCAGGCGGAAGCCAAGCGCGGGACCATGTCCGAGCGTTCGGTGCATGGCCGAGATCGGCAATAGCCGGGAGCGGGGATGGGCCGAATCGGGGATGGCCGAGTCGGGATGGCCGGGATTGGGCCGGGATCAGGGAAGCCGAGTCGGGGATGCCGGAATCGGGATGGCCGGGAGCCAGTCTCTGCCCCGCCTTAATCCGGGCCCTTCCCGCTGTTCCCCGGCCGTGCAGGGGCCGATGCCCAGACCGGGTCATCGGCCCCTACATAGGATGGAGAATATAGCTTCTACCCTAGGGGGAAAGACGGCATGGATACAGCCAAAAGCAGAACAAGTTCAGTCCCGCACAGCCATAAGACCAGACGGAAGAACCCGCCCTCCGCTCCTGGGAGCAAGCCCAAAAGCGGCGGCATTCAAGCCGTCTCCAGCAAAATGGCCAAAACAGCCCTTCTGCTGCGCAGCGCCGAGCTGAGGAAGCATGTTCCCTCCACCCGTCCGCTGAGCCGCGGGACGCTCGCCTCGATGCTGGATCGGTACGGGATGGTCTACGTCAAGCCCGATACCGGCTCGATGGGAATCGGAGTAATGCGCGTAGAAAAAAATGGCGGAAGCTGCCGCTATCAAAGCGGAAAGAAAATCTTTGCCTTCAAATCCATAACCGCCATGTTCCCATCCATGCGGCGGCAGGCCGGCACAAGGCGCTATCTCGTGCAAAAGGGCATTCGCGTGCTCAAGCATGGCGGACGGCCGTTCGACTTCCGCATCATGATCCAGCGGAATCCCGCCGGCCGCTGGGCATGCACCGGCACGGCGGCACGCGTCGCCAGTCCGGGCAAAATCGTCTCTAACGGCAGCCAGGGCGGCACGATTTATGCGCCGAAGACTTTGCTTGATCCCGTTGCCGGCAAAGCCGGCACGATCCGGCTGCTGAAGCGGATGGACCGGCTGGCGCTGCTGGCAGCGGCCAAGTTCGGCCGCGCTTACCCGGCCATGAACGAGCTCGGCCTCGACATCGCCATCGACCGCAAGCTGAAGCCGTGGATTCTCGAAGTCAACACTCGGCCGGACCCATGCCCGTTCACAAAGCTGGACGATCAGACAGCCATCCGCCGCATCGTCCGCTGCGCCAAAGCTTACGGCCGCCGCTACAGCCTCGTCTGCGGCAAAGCCAAAAAAGCGCCCTGACAGGGCGCCGGAGGATGCTCGGTGAGAGAGGACCTCTTCGGGGGCGGGGATATTGTTCAAGAAGGAACGCTATGGATTTCCACGAGCTTGCCGGCCACGGCCTGTGTCAGCTCATCGACGGTCTTGGGCACAAACGTCTTCATGACTCCGTTCATCATGAAGCCCATGGCGCCCTTGCCGGAGATGTCCAGATAACCCGTCAACCGGGTTAAGCCGTCTCCCGAAGCCGACGCTTCGAAATATCCTTCGCCGCCGACGCTGTCGGAGATGCCGTCGATCTGAAAGGAGAGCCGGGACGGCTCGGTCCGGCCGGTAATGTCGATTTTCCATGACCGCCCTCGTGACGAAAGGAACCGCCTCTCTTGTTCGTTGAATCCGTTACGTGCGGACGTTGCCGATTTCCGAAATGCATCGGACAAGCCGGTGAGGCCGAATTGCGAACTAGGTCGGCTCTATCCATTCTTTGACAACGTTGTGGCCACAATTATCGAGCGCTATAATACGAGGATAGAATCAAGACGGAGAAGGTGATACCTGAACATGAACCCCGAAACGAGGCAGCGGCGCCTGCAAGCCGTCATCGATGCAGCCGAGCAAGTATTCACGAGAAAAGGAATCGACAAGTCCACGATGCAGGATGTCGCTACCCAGGCTCAAATGGGCGTCGCCACCGTTTTCCGCTTTTTCCCCAAGAAAGAGAAGCTCGTCGTCGCGGTCGCCACCAAAATGCTGGAGGAAGTGCTGCAAGAGTTCCATGCCGTTGCAGCGCAGCCGGAGACAAGCCTGCGCAAGCTCGAGATTCTCTTCGACAGCTCCATCGCGCTGCTGGAGCGCAAGGACAGCTCCGGCGTCAAGCTGCTGGAGAATTTCGAGAGCTACGCCGCCCAGTTCACCGAGCCTCTGGACGACATCGGCATGTTCAACGCCGTCTACCGGAAAATCTCCGGCGTATTCTCGACGATCATCGAGCAGGGCAAGCAGGACGGGTCGATCCGCGCCGACTTGCCGATTCAGGATACGCTGAGAACGGTCATGAACACTTTCGGCATTTTCGCCCGCAAGCTGTCGCTGCAGAAGAACATCCTGGTCATCGAGCAGGATCTTGATCCCGCCGAGCAGCTTCAGATTCTGAAGCATATCCTGCTGAGTTATTTGAAGCCCTGAAAAAAAAGCCGCACCCATCACAGTCTAGCGACTGCTGGGGGCGGCTTTATTTAACAACAGCGGCCCTGCCCTACCTCAGGCTCCTCTTCCATTTTGTCAGCTTGTCCTGCAAGATCAGACCATTGATCAGTTTGATATTAAGCCTTTCGGCCGCTTCCTTTGCCGCTCTCGTAAAGTTGCTTGTCGTGACGATCCAGGCATCATAGCATCCATGAACCTGTTTTCCCGCTTTGAGCCTCAGTACGATGTCGTTGCCGACGTCGCGCTTCCATCGCTTGCACTGAACCGCAATTTTGTATCCTTCCTTGCCCTTCAGAATCAAATCGACCTCATGATCGCCAGAACCGCCTACTCTTTGGACCGAATATCCCTGAGCGGTATAGTACAATTCCATAAGCCGTTCAAAATCCGTTCCCGAAAGGGTTTCTATCTTCGCTTGAATGAGCTCTTTATCGCCAAGCTTCTTGGAGGAGACGCCAGCAATCGAGTGGCCAGCCGCAACCTTTCGCTTGGTTTGCTTGGTTTGCTTTCCTGAACGCCTCTTGGACGTCCACATCGTTCCCAGAATTTCTGCGAAGAGTACGGAAACAATGACGATTCCAAAGAAGAAGCCCCAATGAAGACCCGGTAGGTTGAAATACAGCAGCAGTCCACCAAGTACGAAAACTCCTCTTAACAAGTTGGCAAGCTGACGCCCCTCTGCCCGATAAGTTCTAGCCATAAGTCCTCCTGATATAGGTGTAATAAGGATTTTAGTTCACCCTCATGGGACTATTTACCTTCTTTTTTGAAAAAAAGAGAGCGTTTTGGGTGCTAAGAACCAGCATCTTTAATTCTGGCTGCTTCGATGTCCTGTTTTCATCCGGAATATATACCGCCGCAATTCCTTCCGATGCGAATAAGCCAGCAGCACAGCGTTCACCCCGGAGAACACGGCCAGCTCCACCGGATAGCGGCAGAGAATCAAGAAGAGCAAAAGCAGCAGCATTCCCAGCACGACCTGGAAGCCGTCCGAAGATGCCGAGGACGGCTTTCCCTTGCCGATCCACCGGAAACCGGCCAGCAGCAGAGCCAGAATGACGGCATAAGCAAGCGAGGCCTCGAATCCCGTCAGCGCGCTCCACACCCCGAACGTGACCGCGATCGCCTTGCCTCCCCGCCAGCCGGCAAAGGGGGAGAACATATGGCCCAGCACGGCGGCTGCGGCCGGATAGACAAGATTGCAGCCGGTCAGGCCGCCCCAATGGAGCAGCGCCAATACCGGCAAATATCCTTTGAGGAAATCAAGCGCGATGCCCGTCAGGCCATATCCATACCCGGCCGCTCTCCATAAGTTCAATGCGCCCGGATTGCCGTCTCCCTTTTCCTTCAAATCATGCTTCGCCAGCAGTCCCAGCCAATACGAGAACATCAGCGAGCCGGAGAGGAATGAACCCGCCGTCCACATCAGCAGCCGCATCATCGCTCGCCGCGCCTCCTTACCGCTACCCGCCTGCCCTTCCAGGCTACGCTTCCGAAGAACGCCACCTGGTACACCGAGTACAGCATGACAAAGACGAAAAAGACCGTGCTCAGCAGATGAATTGCCGGCATCCAAAATCCGAACCTTCCCGTGCAGCGGAGGAAAGCGAACAGCTGCGCCGTATACAGCACATAGCCGATCGCCAGGGGCAGCGCCAGAGAGGTTCCGAGCAGAAATGGCGCCGCCTCCGCCGCAAGCAGGCCAAGGAGCCAGAGCGCGACGAGCAGCGTCGTCCCCGGGCTCAGCTTGCCCGTGCCGAGAATCGCTCCTTTGGCGAAGCCTTGGAGCTGGCTGCGGATGCCGTCCGGGTACATCCGGAACGACACGGCCCCCTTCCCGATATAATTCGTGACCGGAATGCCGGCTTGAACGAACTTCGCGCCAAGCTTCAGATCGTCCATCACCTCGGAGCGCACGCCCTCATGCCCCTTCGCTCTTTCGTATTCATCCCGCTTGGCCAGAATGCACGAGCCATAAAAGCCCTTGTCGGGATTGCCCCGCTCCAAGGGAGAAGTAAACGCGAACAGGCCCAGCAGATTCGGAATCAGGGCCAGCCTCTCATAGGTTTTCTCCGTCTCGTGGTAAGGGACGACCGACACCGCTCCTCCCTCCCGCTCCCTGGCGGCCAGAAGATCATGCAGCGCATGGGGAGCAAGCCGGACATCCGCATCCAGAAAGGCGATATAATCGCCCGCGCAATGCCGGTATCCGTTCCATACGGCCCAGTTCTTGCCGGTCCAGCCGGGCGGCAAAGGCTCGTTGACGACGACCTTCGCTCCAAAGCTCTCTGCAATCGCCCGCGTCCGGTCCTCCGACCCGTCGTCCACGACGATGATTTCGAAGGGAAGGCAGCTCTGATGCCGCAGCGATTGGAGCAGATGCGGCAGATTGGTCTCTTCGTTCCGGGCGGGGATGACGACGGAGAGCTTTCCCTCGAAAAGGAAAGAGCGGTCCGCGGCTGGAACGCTGTTCCTGCGGAACAAAACGAAACCCGCTGCCCATGCGGCCGCCAGCGCGGCCATGATCGCGATGCCCATACCCTTCCGCCTCCAATCCGATGTACAAGTCTCCTAAGACATGTATATGGCGGATGGCAGGGAATAAGACTGCGCCTGCCGGCGGTTGCCCGGGCTGCCGGCACGGAAGATCAAGATAATATAAACAAGGGAAGACTCCTCCTGCGAATTTTTGCAGGCAGCGGCAAACCGCTACTGATTTTTTGCCCCGCGGCATATTCTCGACTAAAGACCTGACCTAGGATGTGGTTTCCATGAATGAGGCCCCCGCGCCTTCCCGTTCAACGAAGAAACCCAATTTCCTCGTCCTGCTCGTCGACGAGGAACGGTACCCTCCCATTTACGAGAGCGAGGAGCTGAAGGCCTGGCGCAAGGAAAGTCTTGCTGCCCAGGAGTATTTGAGAGCCAACGGGCTTGAATTTCACCGGCATTATATTGGAAGCACGGCCTGCTGTCCCAGCCGCGCCACCTTGTTTACCGGCCATTATCCCTCCCTTCACGGCGTCAGCCAGACGGACGGGATCGCGAAGAGCGCGTTCGACTCCGATATGTATTGGCTGAACAGCAATACGGTGCCGACGATGGGCAATTACTTCCGCGAAGCCGGCTACCAGACCTATTACAAGGGAAAATGGCATCTTTCCAACGCGGACATCACCATTCCGGGCACGCATAAAAGCCTCCCCAGCTATGATCCGCTGACCGGCGTGCCCGATCCCGAACAGGAACGAGTCTATGAACAGGCCGGCCGCCTGGAAAGCTACGGGTTTTCCAGCTGGATCGGGCCGGAGCCGCACGGGAAAAATCCTCGGAACTCCGCTTCTTCCGCCGCATTCGGATTGAGCGGCCGCGACGAGGTTTACGGTACGGAGGCCGCCGAGCTCATCGAAGCGCTCGACCGCAGCAAGGACGGAAAGAAGGAGATGGAGCCCTGGCTGATCGTCGCCTCCTTCGTGAATCCGCATGATATCGTCTTATATGGCGCTCTTGCCGCGCAGCTGCCTGATTTCAGCTTCGAGGTGGAGCCGATGCCCCCGGTCGCTCCCCCGCCGACCTTGAGCGAATCTCTGGCCGCCAAGCCGCGCTGTCAAGCCAGCTATCGGGATATTTACCCTAGAGCCCTGCAGCCCATCATCGACAACTCCTTCTACCGCCAGCTGTATTACCAGCTCCAAAAAAACGCCGACCGCCAAATGGCGAAAGTCGTTGACGCCCTCGTCCAGTCCTCCTTTTATGACAACACCATCGTTATTTTCACATCCGACCACGGGGATCTGCTCGGCGCGCACGGCAATCTCCATCAGAAATTTTACTGCGCCTATGAGGAGATGCTCCATGTTCCTTTGGTCATCCATCATAAACAGCTGATTCCCGAGCATCGGGATATCCATGCCCTGACCAGCCATGTCGATCTTCTGCCGACGATGCTGGGACTGGCGAATGTAGATATCTTGGAGATTCAGCAGCGCCTGCAGACGAAATTCAGCGAGGTGAGAACTTTCGTCGGCCGCGATCTCGCTCCTTGGATCAGGGATCAGGCCCGCGAGGCCCTGCCGGATGAGCCGATCTATTTCATGACCGACGACGATGCGACCCGAGGCCAGCATCAAGCCAATCCGCTCGGAGCTCCCTATCCGTCCGTTGTCCAGCCCAACCACATCGAGACCGTGCTCGCGGCGGTGCAAAGACAGAACGGCAAGGAAATATGGAAGCTCTCCCGGTATTTCGACAATATTCAATTCTGGAGCGAGCCCGGTATACAGGACGAAACGATGCAGCCGGTCGGAGACAGGGCTTGCGGGACGTGTTCCACATGGGTCAAGCAGATCAAAACGAAGCCGGCCGCGGACGAATTCGAGCTGTACAATCTGACCTGCGATCCGCTTGAAGCCTGCAATCTTGCCCATCCTCTGCATGCCTCACAAGAGACTCTAAGCATGATGCAGGGGATGATGCAGCTGTTGAAGCAGCAGTCGCAGCGGAAGCGGCTCTATCCGGCTCAGCCGCCTTCCCTGTCGGGTGCTGCAGGAGCGGTGGAGCGCCCTGACGGATAGCCGGCCCGAGAGGAGTGAAGGGCATGGACCGACAAGGACGGTGCATCCGATTTCTCCTCATATGGGGAATCCTGATCTCTGATTCAAAAAAAAAGCACCCCCCGCTGCCGATGGCAGCGGGGGGTGCTTAAGGGGAACGGCTCGGCTGCGGCCGGACTTGCTCCGCAATCGGCCCCTCCCATTCTGGCGTCGGCGAATCATCACGCCGGCTGCCCGGAAGCTGCATGCGCCTGCAGCAGCTCAGCGACATCGTCATGGCCATGGTCCTTGGCGAAGCTTAGAGCCGTGTTGCCATGCTTGTCCCGCACATCGGGATCTGCCCCTGCCGCGAGCAGCAGCTCTACGCAGTCATATCGCCCGTTGTAGGAGGCGATCATGAGCGGCGTCTCTCCGTCCGAATGGCAAGTATGGACCGGCTCTGCGCCCGCATCCAGCAGGAGCTTCAAAATCCTCGCATGACCGTACATGCATACTGGCGACAGCACCGATCGGCCGGATACATAGCGCACGTTCGGATCCGCCCCTTTTTCCAGCAGCCAGCATACAGCCTCTTCATTCCCTTCGGACGCCGCCCAGAACAGAGGCGTATTCCCGTCCCTGTTCGCCCCGTCAATGGGTGCACCAGCTTCGGCCAGCGCATTCATCGCCGCGAGATCATTCCCATGTGCAGCGAGCGCCAGCGGAAGCATGTTGCCATATAGGCGATTGGAATCCGCTCCTAGAGCAAGCCAGAGCCGCACCGAGCCGAAGCTTTTTTTACCGATAGCCTGCATCAGGAACTTGGCCGCGATGCCTTTCCAGACATGGGCAGGATGGTATCGGACGCTGTCCGGTTCGCTTTGGAATAGAATTCCCTGCCTATGCCCGGCGGCCTGCTCCCGGACTTTGTTGTACTTCCGATCCGTATTGAGGACGATGATCGTCGTTCCGGCCGGCAGCGCCTCCTCCTGGGACAGATTGCGGACCACATGCCTAGCCAGCTCGCTCGGTCGAATGCGCCACTTCCGCTTGTTCCTCACCAGCAGGACAAACTTGCCCTTCTCCGGGAAATGTTCGACCTTTTTCCTGACGAGGCAAGCCTCCCTAAGAATCGGATACTGCCGCAGCTCCTTCGCCAGCGCCGCGACCTGGTAATCCTCCAGCCCATGCGGCTCGAAGCGGTCGCCCGGCGACACCTGCTCGCGCTCCCGCCGGGCCAGACGGAGGAGCTCTGCATAGCGGCCGAGGAATTCCTTCCACTTCCCGGCCTCAGTCTCGTTGTCCAGCTTCGAATAATACCCGATCAGCTCGACGCAGCAGGCAACCGTATACTCCTCATCCAGCTCCATCGCCCGGGTCAGATAGAATACCGCACTGTCCTCCAGAGTCCGATCCTCTTGCCCCAGCATGGCCAAGCCCGCAGCCAAGTAAGCATGCGCCAGCCGGTCATTCCGATGGAGCAGCTCCTCGTACAACGGCAGCGCCTGGGCGAAGCCGTGCAGCTCCTCCGCAAGCTTCGATAACGTCCACAGCTGCTGCTCGGTCAGCTCCGACCGGTCCTCCTGCTCCAGGCTGGCGTATTCTTCACGGATGGATCGGAAGTACTCCATCCTCTCCAACCAGGCCGGCCCCGCCTGCTCCTGCCAGGACTCGTTCAGCTGCCGGGTCAGCGAGCCGATGGCATCCCCAAGAAGCCCATGCGCGGATGAATGAGCCGCCAGAGCGGGAATGCTTGCCGGCTCCCCCAATGCGTCCAGTCTGTCATGCAGCGAGGGATGCGTATCGTCGAATTCCGTCTCCATGCGCAGAGCGTCCTTCAACGACCTTTCCATATCCGGGTTCGGGTATGCTGGAGGCTGCTCGAAAAACTGCTGCATCATGGAATAGACCGGAGGAGGAGCTTGCTGCGCCTGAGCCAGCTTATCCACCTCAGGCCAGAATTTGCGGTCAAGCTGCGCATGCTGCACCCTCAGCTTCACGAGCGCATCAGCCATGGAGCGGGAGCCTGCCGCTTCCGCCGCCAATCGATCCGCCTCGTATTCGTTTTCCCTCGCCAATACGAACGTATACGCATTCAGCTTGGGCCCATACCAGTCCAGGAACCGTTTGAACAAAACGATCCACCCGCTGTCCTTTTCCTCGAGCTTCTCGATCAGCTGTCCCCAGATTCTTCTTACGCGATAAATCCAGCCGTGGAATTTGGAATGGGACCGCGACAGATGCGCCATCTCATGCGCCAGTACAGCGCGGAATTCGTCCGGCGACAAAGCTTGCATGAGCGGAAGGCCGAGCATGAGGTAGCTGCGATGCCACCCAAGCAGGCCGAGCCTCGGAATTTGCACGACGGCAGCGTTGAATTCACTCGTGAGCAGCACTTTATGGATCCGGATCGTTTGCAGGCTCTTGCCCAGGCTCTCGATCTCGCGATATAATTCCGGCGCCGAGCGCGGTGTCAGCACGATGCCCTCGGGCTCATCGAACTTGATCCTCAGGGAGCGCAGCATGACCCAGATAAGCCCGCCGATCGGAAGGCCCAGCTTCAATAGAAGGACCGGATGGGTCAGCGTGCTCATGACGAGTACGACAACCAGCGCCGCAAGCAGGAGCAGAATCCCGATCATATAGGAGAAGCCGACGCCTACCATCCCCAGCACCTTAAGCCGGTATCCCTTTGGATTGGACCGCGATTTCCCTTCCAATTGCTTGACTAGCTCTGCAAACTGTTCTTTTGTCAACCTCAACGGCCCCCCGCAGCAATGGATTGGATCTTTACTAAGAACGATTTCTATTTCAGTTCATTCTTTCTGATCGTCCAAGAACAATTCGTTCCCAATGTCCAAGCAACCTGTACGGCCGGAAAATATCCTATCTCATAGATGCACAGGCGGATTCAAGCCGCATAACCGCTTGGCAGGCAGGTGAATATGAATAGGTAGGGTGATGACAACATGCTTTATACCGCTCTTGGCGATTCCATTACATTTGGGGAAAATGCTTCTTCATTTGCAAAAGCCTATCCCCGATTGGCGGTCGCCTCCCTGAATTCTCGCACCCGGAGAGTTGCCGGAAATGTCTTGGCTCAGCCCGGCTGGAGCAGCGAGGATTTGCTGCGTGCCGTAAAAGGCACACCGGGCATCAGCCAATCCGACATCGTCTCGGTATGGATCGGCGGGGTCGATATAGCGGATGCCGCCTTGGCATCCATCGCGACACAGAAGCCGCCGGCCATTCAGCAAGCTCTATTGAATTATCGGCGAAATCTCAGCCAGATTCTAGGCCATTTGGATAAAACGAGCCATGCCCGCCTCATTTGCTTCACGCAATACAATCCCTTCCCGAACAGTTCGATTGCGATTGCAGGCATTCGTTCCCTCAACCAGACCACGATTGAAGTCGCCCGCCGTTACGGCGCTGCGGTCGCCCCGGCCCATAAATGGTTCGAAGGCAAACAAGCCAGTCTGATCTACGGCTATCGGCAAGGGAAAGTCGAGGATGCCTTAAGCGGATTCATGCCGATCCATCCCAATGATCGCGGGCATCAAGTCATTGCATCGGGATTGATTCCTTATCTGGACTCCGGCAAGTAGCCTAGCAGCATAGAATTGTTGAATTCCAACGAACACCGCTCCTATCGGACGGTGTTTTTCGGTGGTTCATCCATTTATTTCCTGTTTTTATTTATCGTCCATTAACAATTCGGCCATAAACTGATTGTACAGCCTCACGCTGCTACTTCTGTGAAGAAAGGAACATCATCTATGGGAATTCATGCGTATTTTCAATCCTTGAACGATCTCGAACGCATCATTCGCTGTCCCGGCAAATTCAAGTTTGAAGAGCATAGCGTGTCCGCGCATTCCTGGAAAGTCGTTCAATACGCCAAAACGCTGGCGGATATCGAGGAAAGCAATGGCGTGGCGATCGACTGGAAGAAGCTGTACGAAATTACGAGCAGCCATGATTACGGCGAAATCTTCATCGGCGACATCAAAACGCCCGTCAAGCATCACTCTCTGGAGCTGCGGGGCATGCTGCAGCAGGTAGAGGAGGGCATGATCGCTCTCTTTATCGAAGAAAATATTCCCGAGGAGCTGAAGCCTATCTTCCGCAGGCAGCTGCGCGAAGGCAAGGACGATTCCGTCGAAGGGCTCATTCTCGAGGTGGCCGACAAGCTCGATCAGGTATACGAGGCGCTTACCGAATTGCAAAGAGGCAACCGGGAGAAGGAGTTCGTCACGATGTACCGCGAAGCGCTCATCAAAATCAAGAAAATCAAGCTCCATTGCGTGGATTACTTCCTGGCGAACATCCTGCCCGACATCGTGAAGGAAAGCTCCGATTGTCCCTTTGATATTCGGAAGATTACGAATGAAGCTCTGGAGCTATAGCGATTTCGCCTTCATTTGTCCAAGGGCTTAGGGCTTGGCACACGCCCATTGCCCTCCTCCGCACATCGCCCCCTCCCCTTCATGCTTAATGTTTACACCGCGAATTCTATCCTTGTCATTTTCCTTCCTGCCGTCTTGAGGCATCCGTACCCAGCCATCTGCCTTCCACTCACGTTCGGATGGATCCGGAACAACCCCCATTATAAAAAAAAAAACACCTCATTGGTGTCAGCTCGAACCCGTTCTTATTTCTTTACCAGCTCATCTATTTCACTCTTCAGCAAGAGGTACCGATGAACACTTCTCATGATCGGAACTTTGGTCAGCCTGTTCTTATCCGCATAGGTTTTCATCTGATCTTTGGAAAGGCCCAGCAAATGACCTGCTTCCGTGACCGTCAGCACGACTTCATTGCTTGTGGCGTTGAAGGTTTTTTTCACCTTTAGATTCCAGTCTTCGAATGCATTCATATTCGCGCATCCTTCCCTATTCGCAGCCAATGAGTTTTATTGGCCTCATTTCTTCTATTATAGCAGAAGTTTGGGCGATCTCCTAAACCGCTCTGCAATCCACTTTAAATCTAACCTTAAACCTCTATGCCTTTCCATGATTCCAACTATTCAAATCGTCTAAATAAGAGTTTGGCTTGACGCTCAAAAGAGCCTGGTGTTACGTTTACAGTGGATGGGGTCAATAATAACCTTGTGCAAAAGAAAGGCTGAATTCAAACCTAGCGCAAAGGAAGGATAAAGATGTCATTCAGCTATCTAACTCATCTGCATTGTCCTAAATGCCTTCAAACGTATCCATCGGATAAAATCCAGCAGCTGTGCGAATGCGGATCTCCTTTACTGGCGGATTACGATTTGGAAAGCTTAAAGCGGCAATGGAAGCCTTCCGATCTGGCTGGAAGACCGAATGACTTGTGGCGTTATCACGAGCTTCTCCCTGTATCGTCTCCGGAACATATCGTCAGTCTGGGAGAAGGAATGACGCCGCTGCTGCCGATGGACCGGATAGGCCTGGATATGGGAATCGAGCGCTTGTGGATGAAAGACGAAGGAATCATTCCGACCGGCAGCTTCAAGGCTCGCGGCGCGGCCGTCGGCGTTTCGAAGGCCAAGGAGCTTGGCGTTCAGGAGCTGGCCATGCCTACGAACGGCAATGCCGGAGCGGCCTGGTCGCTTTACGCTGCAAGAGCGGGAATGCGCGCTTCCATCGTGATGCCAGTCGGCGCGCCTCTCATTACGAGAAATGAATGCGCCATTTCCGGCGCCAACTTGAATTTGGTGAACGGACTCATCAGCGATGCCGGGAAAATGGTCGGTCAAGCCGTGAACGAGCATCGCCTGTTTGACGCTTCGACGCTCAAGGAGCCTTACCGGATCGAAGGCAAGAAGACGATGGGGCTTGAGATCGCGGAGCAGATGGGCTGGGAGCTTCCCGATGTGATCTTGTATCCGACAGGCGGAGGCGTCGGGCTGATCGGGATCTACAAAGCGCTGCACGAGCTTGCGGTGCTGGGCTGGATTCCGGACAGGCTGCCGCGTCTCGTTGCCGTGCAGGCTGAAGGCTGCGCTCCGATTGTCAAGGCTTGGGAGGAGGGGAAGCCGGAATCGCAGTTCTGGCCGGATTCGTCGACAGCGGCATTTGGCATCAATGTGCCGAAGGCGCTGGGCGATTTCCTCGTGCTGGAGGCGGTATACAAGACGAACGGCTGCGCCGTCTCGATAACGGATGCGGAATTGCTGCGGGAGCAGGGCACCATCGCCCGCCTGGAAGGGGCCTTCGTATGTCCCGAAGGAGCGGCCACGTTCTCCGCTGCGCGCAAGCTGAGAGAAAGCGGCTGGATCAAGGACGGAGAGACGGTTGTCGCTCTCAACACCGGCAGCGGCATTAAATATCCGGAAACCGTTCAGGTCGAAGCGCCCGTCTTACAGCCGCAAGACCGGATGGTCCGGCTGTAAGACGGGATAAGAAGGCCTCGATCCACAACCTCAAACGGTTGTGGATCGAGGCCTGCCTGAAATCAGGAGTAGCGGATCAAACCTCCATTGACATGAATGACTTGACCGGTTACGTACATGGAATCGTCTGCTGCAAGGTATACGAATGCCGGTGCGATCTCGAAAGGCTGTGCCGCACGGCCAAGCGGAATGTCCGTGCCTAGAGCCGCCACATGCTCCTTGGAGTAGGTGCTGACATTAAGCGGCGTCCATGACGGACCCGGAGCGACCGCATTGACACGGATCCCTTTCTCTGCCAACGACAGCGCCATGCTGCGAGTAAAGCTTACAATTGCGCCTTTGGTTGCAGAGTAATCAATGACATCCTTGTCTCCTTCGTAGGCGACCCTTGAAGTCGTATTGATGATGGCGCTGCCTTTATCCAAATAAGGAAGAGCCGCTTTAGTCAAATAAAACAAGGGAAATATATTCGTTCGAAAAGTATTTTCGAGTTGTTCATTGGAAATGTCCATGATACTGCTCGTAAAAGGTTGAACGGCAGCATTATTGATCAAGAGATCCAGTCTATTATAATGGCGGAGCGTTTCGGCTATTATATCCGGCGAGCTGGCTGGATCGCGAAGATCTCTGGCTAGAAGCAGACAGCGAATGCCGAATTGCTCCACATACTTTTTGGTTTCTTCCGCATCAATATGTTCATTTAAATAGACAATAGCGAGGTCTGCTCCTTCTTTCGCATAAGCGGCCGCAATGGCGCGGCCGAATCCGCTGTCGCCTCCCGTAATGATCGCAACCTTCCCTTTCAGCTTGCAGCTCCCTACATAGCCCGGGTAATCAAAAATAGGACGAGGCACCATGAGATACTCCAAACCAGGGACTTGATCCTGATGCTGCGGAGGAAATGCTATAGGCTCCTGAACTACCTTGGTCCGATAGCCAAGGAGAGGGTATGCGGGATAGGAGAATGGCATGGCTCACCACCTCCTTCCAACACCAAACGGACCTCCAAAACCTCCGTTCCCGGCCCGGAACCTCCGTGCTCAAAACCTTCAAAGCCTCCGTGAAAGTCCATAGTGCCGCCCTCCGTTTATGAGGATGTAGACATAAGACCCTGTATTGTATGGGCTTTTGTCCCAACAAATTCGCAGTTGGCTGTAAAATAGGCTTTTCGGAATGGGCCTCAGAATCGGGCTCGCAGAAGAACACCTTGCAGGCTCAATTGCCCAATCGCTCATCAAGCTGCCAATGTCATGCCGGCAGCCTGTGTCATGGTCCTATCGATTCCCATTGATCATTTTCATCAGGATATGTTTAAGCCTCTTTTGTTTCTTCAGGATTAGAAAAGGCCGCATCATCTCGTCATCTTCATGTTCGAGCATGTGACAATGCCATACAAAAAGTCCGGCGAAAGGATCGAAACTCGCAATAAAAGAAGTAACGGTACCAGCGGGAGCACGAATCGTATCTTTGAATCCTCTTTCGTTAGGTTCAGGAGGAAGCGCATGTCCTGTAAATTCAAGGTTTCCTGTTGCTTTGAAATGAGCAACGTCAAAAGGCTGGCGCTCCAGAATTTGCATGTCAACGATATGCAGATGAATGGGATGGTCATCATCGGACAGATTGATCAACCGCCATATCTCAATCGATCCTAAGTCCATTTTCTCGGATATAGGATCATTCCATCTTTTACTGTCAAGCAAATTCAGGGATCTTCCATATGCATCCTCGACTCTAACGAGCGTAAGATCTCTTGTCCTTTTTGCCGTCTCACTGGAAAGGAATTCGATTTTCCTTAAATGATCAGGAAGAGAGCTGGCATCTTTGGCTTTTAGCGGAGTGTTTACTCTAAACTGCATCACATCGGTTGTTTCGGGGGAGGCACCCTTGAAGACATTTTTAAGAATGATCGTCTTGCCGAAGGATCGGGAAAAATCAACGATCACATCCGCACGTTCGGTCGTCAGTAAGAGGATCTCATTCATTTTTACGGGTTTCTCCAGCAAGCCGCGATCTGTTCCGATTTGATAAAATGGCTGTCCGGAGTCCAGTTTGAATGAAATGGCTCGACTATTGCAGAAATTCAACATCCGAAATCGGTATTTTCGCGGTTCCACTTCAAGATAGGGGGATACTTTGCCGTTTACCAAAATGTAATCGGCGTCAAAAGGCGTAACAATTGAAGGATAGGGAAGACGATCGTTGTTTTTATCGGGAGTATCGGGGTAATAGAGCGATCCGTCCGGGTTGAACGAGCGATCCTGAATCATAAGAGGGATTTCATATTTTCCCGCCGGTAGATTCAAGGATTGTTCATGCTCGTCGCGAATGATAAAAAAACCTCCAAGTCCCGCATAATTGTTCAATCTCGTAATGCCCATCGCGTGGTCATGATAAAATAATGTCGTGGCTTCAAGGTTGGGATATTCGTATACTTTTCTTTGGAACTTAGGTCCTGTTTGTTCAAAATTTCTCGTAAACCAGGCATCAGGGTACCCATCGCTATGGTCATGCTGTTTTCCGCCATGCAGATGAACGACGGTCCTAACCTGAGGAAATGTTTTCTCTGCACCATGAATGGTCGTATCGATGGGGAGAAAATGCTTATGGGGCAGATCATTCATCCATTTGACAAATGCCGTTTCACCCTTCATCACGTCGAAAGTAGGACCCGGGTACATTCCGTTGTAGCCCCATAAGCGAGTAGGCGCTAGATCACGATGAAGCTTTTGGGTAAATTCCCTCATGGTCACTTCATAATACGAGCCTTTCTTTCCTCGTTTTATCGGGCGAATGGTTTTGGGAATAGGCAGTTTATCGACGAATTTTTGAAGGTTTACTTTTACCGCCATTTGAGTGGAGACCTCCTCACGATGAACACCTTATGAAGCGTATGAACGACAGATGTCCCCCTATGTCCAATAGCCGAATTTCCTTCGATCTGTATGTCTGCTCAGTCCGTCTACAGTTTCAACACAAAGATAGACCCCGACCTCTTGCGGTCGGGGTCTTCATGGTGGAGGGAAATGGTGGTTGGGCACAACCACCAAGTCCACCCTTACTCCTTCACAGCCCCCAGCATGATGCCGGATACGAAATACCTTTGCAGGAATGGATATACGATCAACATCGGCACCATGGCGATAAATACCTTGGCCGAATTCAGCGTCCGGTTGGACAGCTCCGACAGCTTCTTGTATTGTTCGGGGGTCAGATTGGTGCCGACCGGAATGTTGACGACAAGCTGCTGGATATAGGTCTGGAGCGGGTATTTGTCGGAAGTGTTCATCAGCACCAATCCGCTGAAGAATTCATTCCAGTGATACACGCTTAGGAACAGCGCCACTGCAGCCAGCACAGGGATGGAGCACGGGATATACACCCGGAACAAGATCGACCACGGACCGGCTCCGTCGACTACGGCCGCTTCATTCAGCTCCTTCGGCAGATTGCGGAAGAAGTTCATGATCAGGATTACGTCGAAGACCGGTACGCCTCCGCCCAGCACCAACGCCCAGATCGTATTGATCAAATGATAGTTTTGAATCGTGAGATACCATGGGATCAGCCCCCCGTTGAACAGCATGCAGAAGACCAGAATCCACATGAATGTATTGCGCATTTTAAAATCTTTCTTGGGCCGGGCCAGCGGGTAGGCCATCAGTACGGTCATCAGCAAGGAAAACGACGTACCGAGCACGGTGCGCTGGATGGAGATCCAGAACGCGTTGAAGAACAATCTGTCGTTGATGATCTCCTTATACGGCGTCAAGGAGAATCCGATGGGATAAATCGTAACCAGGCCTGCATTGGCTGCGGACTTGTCGGAGATCGATACACAGAAGGTATACCACAGCGGGTATAAACAGCTGATGAGCAGGAGGCCGAGAATGGCGATATTGGCAATGTCGAACGTCCGTGAGCCTAATGTTGTATTTCGGACCAATGCGGCGCCCTCCTCCTTCAGAATACCGTATAGTCGGCATAGCGATATGCCAGCCGATAGGAGATGAAAATCAGCACAAAGCTGATGACCGACTTGAACAATCCGGCCGCCGTCGCCAGCGAATACTGAAGATTTTGCAAGCCCAGCCGGTACACCCATGTATCCAGAATATCTCCGGTTGAATACACAAGCGGGTTGTAAAGGTTGTACACCTGATCGAATCCGGCGTTCAGCACATTGCCAAGACTCAAGACGCCGAGCAGCACGACCGTGGTCGTCAGCGCCGGCAGCGTGACATGCCGGATCAGCTGCCAGCGGTTGGCGCCGTCGATGGCGGCGGCCTCATACAGGTTGAGATTGATGCCTGTCAACGCCGCAAGATAGATAATCGAGTTATAACCGAACTCCTTCCACACATCCGTGCCGATGAGCAGCTGCCGGAAGATGCCGGAATCCGCCATGAACAGCTTCGGATCGAAGCCGAACATCCCTGCGACCGTATTTACAACGCCATAATAGCCGAAGATCCCGATGACAATCGTGGACAGGATCACCCACGACAGAAAGTGCGGCAGATAAACGACGGTTTGGACCAGCTTTTTGTAGCGCATGCTGCGGATTTCGTTCAGCAGAATGGCAAAGATAAGCGGAATAAGCAGATTGAGGACGATTTTGCCGACGGCGATAATAAAGGTATTAGTGATAACCGTCTTGCTGTCGTTGAGCTGAAACATGTACTTGAAGTTGTCCAGTCCGACCCACTGGGATTTGAACAGCCCCGCACCCGGGTTATAATTCTGAAATGCCATCAGAATTCCGAACATAGGCACAATGCTGAACATCACAAGCCAGACCATACCCGGCAGCAGCATCAAATAATAGTGTTTCTGATGGCCTAATTTTCTCATCATGGCTGACCTCCCGTCTCCCTAACAGGATGCTTGCGGAAAGGAACGGAACCGCCGGCGCTTTCCGCAAGCCTCTGGATGATTACTGCGAGGCCACTGAAAAAGTTGTCGCTGCGTGCGAATCATTCTTCCGGTGACAAGGTCGACCACATTCGTATCTCCAGAACGATTCCGCGCCATTCGCTTGTTTTTCAGAAGCTTCGATCACTTCTTCAAGAGCCCTGCCACTTCCGCCGTGATCTCATCTCCGCCTTGAGCTTTCCAGTCCTTCACGAATTTGTCGAAGGAGTCGATAGGCGCTTGGCCGAGGATGATTTTCAGAACCGTCTCATCCTCCATCTTCTTGAGGTTGGCCCATTTCGTTTCCATGGTAGGGGTCTGGTTGTACGTGACACTGAAGACCTTCTTATCGATTGGAATCGTTGCGAACGGACGATCGCCGATCATAATGGAATACAAGCGCTGGAAGTCGCCGAAGTTGGACGTGTTGAAGTTGCTTACATTCAGCTCGTCATACGGAGGCTTGATGACGTTCTGCACCTTCTTTGCATCCGCATACATCAGTTTGTACAAGCTGTTCGGCTTGTTGTAATCCTCGGGCTTGGTCTCGCCCTTCAGCACTTTCAGAAGCTCGGCGTATTCATACTCCGTTTCATTGGCCGCAGCCAGCACGTTGCGGAGCGGATACCAGCCCACATTGACCGACAGGTCAAACGTCGCTTCATCGCGCACAAGGGCATTATTCATGATGAGAATGGCTTTGACGACATCCGGCTTGGCTTTTTTGCTGATAACGGTGTAGGTGCTGCCCGTCGTCTTCATATGCGCATTCCACTTGTTGTCGTCGGAATAGACGGGATAGGCCTGCCAATTCGCAGTCGGATCGTTCTTGAAGGAGTCCCCGTTGCCATAGCCGCCATTCCACCATGGACCGAAGAAAATTCCCGTCTGATTCGCATTGATCGGATCCCCTACGTTGTCGCGGGTGCCCACCTCGGGATCGATAAGCCCTTTTTTGTACCAGTCAGCCAGCAAAGCCAGCGTTTTTTTCGTATGATCCGTCGTCGTTCCGTAGGTGACCGATCCATCGCCATTGTCGAGCCAGTATCCCGGATACGCATCCATCGCCCCAAAAATCGGATCAAATCCTCCCATATTGTTGGAGGAAACGAGGAAGGTGGAATAAGGGTACGTATTTTTGGAAGGACCGGCAATGCCGATCGTTTTGTCTCCGCCAAGCTTGTTGTCCATGAAAGCTTTCGCCGTCTTTTCGATATCCGCCACCGTCTTCGGCACCGGCAGCTGCAGCTTGTCGAGCCAATCCTTGCGAATCCATAGGACGTGAACGCCGTCCGTATCGACCGTAATATTCGGAATCGAAACCATCCTGCCTTTATAGCTGGCATTTTCCATGGCGCGGCCTTCGGTGCTTGCCATGATGTCCTTCACCTGCGAGGATTGATACTGCTGGAACAGATCGGTAATATCATACAGAAGTCCCGAGCTGGCCGCCTTGGTCATGAAGGAGCGGTCGTCGACGACCATGCCGTCAGGCAGCTTGCCGGATGCGATCGTCAAACTGACCTTCTGCTTGAAATCGTTGCCGGTAGCCGCCGTCCAATCCACAATGACGTTGATGTTGTACTTGTCCTTGAGGTAACGCGTATACTGGTTGTTGCTGACGCTGTCGCCTTCCGGCAGCGTTTTGTCTGTCGGATCCACCATCATGCCGATGTGGACATCAACCGGCTTCGGAAATTTGGAGAAGGCCAGGTCATCTCCCGAAAGTGCCGGGCCGGCAGAGTTCGTCCCTGGATCTGAAGACGCTTTCAAATTATCCGATGAATCATTGGAAGCACATGCTGTCACACTAAGGCCAAGCATTACGACCGAAAGCAGCTTTGCCATATTCCTTTTCATTCTCGTCCCTCCCATCGTTCCTTGCCTTCTCATTGTACATTCGAAGCGGGGAAAAAAAGTCGGACGGATGTGCCGTGTTTTGCGGCGGATACAGGGCTGAGGCAGGCATTTGTGCGATTGATTGCTGTCATTCCTCCCCCTTATGGAACTGAGCCCGGAATTCGGAGGGCAAGAGGCGGGTCTGCTCATAGAAGAGCTGGGAGAAATACTTGGAGTCGTTGTAGCCTACGGCATGAGCGACCCAAGCAATCGACCGATTGGTCTCGCACAGCAAGCGCTCGGCGGCTCTTATCCGCTCTTGCCGTAAGTAATCGTTGAACGTAGACCCTGTCAGCTTCTTGAAGCATTGGCTGAAATAGCTTCGGCTCATGTGCACATGATCGGCGACGTCTTCGGCATGCAGAGGACTCGAAGCCCGCTCGCGAATGAACAATACCGCCTTAAGAATGCTGATGGTCGTATTGGCAAGATCGGTGGAAGCCGCAACCTGCGCATGGACGCGTTTTCTGAAATCGCGCAGCCATTCAATCGCCGACCGGACATCATTTGCATCCGACCGGAGCTCGGCATTCAAGGCCAAAACAGCTTCCAGCTGCGACAGCACGCGCATCCACAGCCCTTCCAGACGGCGAAAGGAAACCTTGGCTTCTGCGGTCTGCTTGCATAGGCGCTGGAAGACCGATTCATTATAGAGCCAGTAGAGAGAGCGCCATTCCTGCTCCAGTGCGCACCACTCTTCCTCCTCCTGCGAGCAGCTGTTTTGCTCGGGGGCAGGGGCAGGCGAAGGCGTGGACAACGCAGGAGGCTTGGTTGAGCGCTGCTCCATTCCTCCTGTCATTTGCTGCCGGATTCGCTTCAATATCTGCTCGTCGTCCTCCGATTCCAGACGCACCTTGGATATATAATCGAGCACACCCATGCGGTAGGCGGTCTGCACATTCTCGAACTCTTCATGAAAAGATAAAATGACGGAGCGCAGCCCCGGAAATCTCTGTCTTGTTACTTGAAGCAGCTCCATTCCCGACATGACCGGCATCGAGAGATCTACGAACATGAGATCCACCTCATGCCTTTCCATAAACTCCAGCGCCTTTGCGCCGTTCGCCGCTTCTCCAACGACAATCATGTCGTGATTGGACCAGGGCATGATCGAGATCAAGCCTTTGCGGGCAAGCTTGTCATCGTCGACAATCAGTACACGGATCAACTCGCACTCTCCTTTCTAGGATGGAGAACAGGAAGCTCCAATGTGACGGTCGTGCCTTGATTCGGAGTGCTTTCTATCCCCATGCGGGCCTTATAGCCATAAAATGATTCCAGCATGGATCGGACGTAACGAAGCCCGATCCCCCAGCCTGTCTGCTGCTGATCCGGCGTGTCGCGCTGCAGCAGGGCCAGCGTCTCGCGACTCAGCCCTTTGCCGTCGTCGCGGATAACGATACGCACCATCTGCGACGTTTCGTCCGGCACTATGCTGATTTCCAGCTTGCCGTTGTCGTCAAGGCCGTGACAGACGGCATTTTCCACGATGGGCTGCAGAATGAACCTCGCCACCGAGCTGTCAAGGTATGTCCCTTCCGCAATAGCCAGCTTCACCTCGAAATCATGGCGCATCTGCTGCAGCTCCAGATAGGTCCGCATGACGTCTATCTCGGACCGGAAGGTAGCCCTCTCCTCTGATTTGCCCAAATTATAGCTCAGTAAAAAAATGAGCGAGGAGACAAACTTCTCGATCTCCGCCTGCTTATGCATAACCGCCAGCCAGCGTACCGAGTTAAGCGTATTCATCAGAAAATGCGGATTGATCTGATAGGCGAGCTTCTCGATCTCCAGCTGATGACGGCGCTTTTCCTTCTGCTCGACATCCAGGATCAGCTGCTGAATCTGCCGTTTCATGACATTGAACTGATCGAATATTCGGTCAAATTCATCAATGCCCGTATGATAGCGGCTTGTGCCCATGTAACCTTTGCCGAACGTCCTCATCTCCTTCTCAATCATCAGAAACGGCCTGTTGATGAGCCGCCGCAACAACAGGGTGAGCATGAACATCATGAGGAGGGCGACGGCGAGTATCCAATACATATGGTTTTTCCACGTATAGAGCTCATGGTTGTAGCTGGAGACGGGAAGCAGCAGCGTGATGTCATAGCCGTATTCGCCTTTCATTCGGTTCCATACATACCCGTCCGTCATCCCGGATTGGCCGCTCAGCCGTAGACGTTGGCCGACCGCATAAGCCGTTGAATTGCTGCTATAGGTCACCGCGTCCTTCGAATCGGTGAAAACAAGCGTATAAGGGATATTCAAGCTTTCTGCCAGCGAATTCATATCGGTGATGAGATCCGATTTGGCTTCCACATAAACGACCAGCTGCGTTCCGTCTGAAAATCGAATCTCCCGTGTCACCGACACAACCTGATCATCGCTGAACCGGCATAGAGATTTATGCGGAGACTGGTATTTCAGCTCCCCCATGCCGGCAACATCAGGCAAGGATTGGCGAGTGAAGCCGCTGCGCAGCGGCAAATTCGAATAAGAAGCATTCCCGGTTGCAGGATTATAGTACATCACCAGCTCCATAGCCGGATTCGAAAAAGTGATCAATCCAATATTGTAGGAAATATCGCGAGAGAGAAGACGCTGGCTGTAAATATCCGTGGCGGAGATATACGTCTCCATCAGGTTGCCGACCGTGCCTTCCGGCGTCATCTGCTGCGAAACCTGAAGCAGGCTGCTGTACATCTGATTCACCTTCGATGTTTGCTGGTGCAGATCAAAAGCCATCGAGGTCTTGATTTTATCGCGCTGCATCGTGTAGATGGCATTATAGGAAACAGACGCCATCAAGACGGCGCATCCCACAAGGCCGACGGTCAGAAACACCATGATTCGTTTGCGGAGAGAGGAGAACATGAACCGGCTGCGCAGCATGCGCAAGAAGCTTCTCCTCCTACTTGCAGGCTTCATTCAACAATCACCGCATCTCCAGCTCCTCCCGGCAAGCATGGATCAATATTCGCTGTTCGGCATGATCATCCTTCCTGGGTGGAGAGGAAAGTTGCTTTGCACAAAACATTTACAAATCGAGGAAAACAAAAATCCACAACCTCGAACGGTTGTGGATGTTCAGTATGGTGTCTAGGCGTGCTTGTGCAAAACGGCCATTTGTCGGACTATGATGCTCGGGTTGTTTCCCTCGATTGTTCAAATGTCTTCAATAGAGGGACTCCTATTTCTACAGGCAGCACTTTTTATGTTTTTTCCCGCTGCCGCATGGACAAGGTTCGTTTCGGCCGATTTTCGAGGAGGCCGATGGGAATTGGACCACGTTGCCGGCATTCCCGCTCCGGCTCGGCTTCGGGTTAAGCTCAGCAGGAGTAAAGCCGCGATTGGACCACATTCTCGTCGTATTGCGCACATCAACAAGGAGCGGCATCATATCGGTCAGCTGCTTCCTGCTCAAGCGGATCCTGCGCCTCTCAAATTCTTCCATGATGACGTCAAGCGGCTCTTCCATCGAGCATGCGAGCTGGATATCATCTGCGATCGCGTCAGCCATCCGCTCTTCTTGCCCCAACTGCCCCATGATGTAGCTCTTCAATGCTTCCAGCTGAGGCGTCTTCTCAAAGTAATTCATATCCGCGTATCGCAGCAGCTCTTCCTTCGGAGGAAGGTAGTAAGGCTTGTCAGCTACACTCTCCAAAAACGCTTCGTAATCGTCCAGGGTTTCTCCCTCCAAGCCATCGCTGTATAGAAACCCTCGCTGAATATCCCAGGACAGCATTTTATCAGAGACGGACGATTGAATCCCATTGAATTGCTCCTCCGTCAAGCCGCCTCCGTTTTGATCATTGATTATCTCGATTACTTTCGAAACGGGACAGATGCCATACAGATTAACCGCAGCTTCAATATACCGGAGCACTAGCTGGGTTCTGCTGCGTTCTTCACGGAATGATTTTTGGTCAAGCGTCTTATATGCAGCCTTGACTTCCTCCGGCATGACAAAGAACAGCTTATCCCCCTCCATGAAGCTGAACACCAAGCCTTTATCCATCAAAAACAAGTAAGCATCCACAAATACTGCATCGTCCTGAACATAAGGAGCTTGGAGAAGCCGGCTTGCCAGCTCCCATTCCTGCGTCTCCGCTGTAAGGAGAGCCGAACGTACCTGGACCACATTCGTAATCCGCTCGTATAGCGCGTCCGCAAGCTCCTGCTTCTTCAGCTTGGAGCGTCCTGCCAGCGCGCAGTTTGCAGCAATGAAGTTCAAACGATCTTTGTTCAGCCGTGCAAGAATCTCCTTCAGACCAGTCACGACCGAACCTTTAATCGCATGGTTGATGTTCAGCTGCTGCATCTCTTTTTTCAAGTTCAAGTCCATTTCATAACTCCTTTACCTGCCAACCCATATGAATGAGACGAAAACGTTTCGGACTAGGCCGGGAGCCTGTTGGGTCCCGATTACAAGTCAGCGAAAGCAAAAATCCACAACCTCGCGGTTGTGGATTTTCAGTATGGAGGCGAGGGGATTTGAACCCCTGTCCGAAGGCAACGGCACACAGGCATCTACGGGTGTAGTCACGGATTTGATGTCACCCAGGCCGACGCCCCGTAACCGGCTGCGATCTGGGTCAGCCTGATTGTCTTCTTCAGCACACCCCAGGCGGAGATGTGACAGCGTAGCCTACTAAGGGTGAGCCCCTACATCCGGCACATAGGCGATGCTGGAGAGGAGCTTAGCATGCAGTTTCTTAGGCTGCTGCTAAAGAAGTACGTTGGTTGCCATTTAATAGGCTTTAGCGTTGATAAAGCGGACGCGTCCCCACTACCCGCAACCCATGCTCGAACTACCCCCGTCGAATCCATAAACGCCCCCGAACAGATCCGTCCAGCCTTATCCCGCACCTAAGCTGCAGGGTAAGCGCGGCGGTCCGAAGCGCAAGGACTGTGACGAGACAAGCGGCACAGCATTGCAAAAGAATCAAAGACCAACGTAACGATTGCTATGGACTTAGTATAACACAGATGACGCCGCAATTGCGAAGGAAGTGCTGGAAACAACGCTGCTATCTGGTGAATGAGCCAACCCAGGATCCATCCGGTCAGGAGAAGCCCGCTTCCCAGCCAATCAGCCCAATCAGACGATGGGCATGCGGAGTCTCATCGCCCCTTGCCTCGGCTTCCCTCATGAGCAGTCCAGCCTAAAGGCAATCCGGCGAAAAGGCGCATCACCTGACAAAATCGGCTGTTTATCTAGCCACCTTCTGCTTCTCTCGCAGAGCCCGCTGGATATCGCGCTGGGCATCCCGCTTTGCGGCCGTATCCCGCTTGTCGTATTGCTTTTTGCCTTTGCCGAGCCCAATCAGAATCTTGGCATAACCGTTCCGCACATAGATCTTCAGCGGCACGATGGAGTAGCCCTCCTGCTTGGACTGGCCGTACAGCTTCGCGATCTGCGACTTGTGCAGCAGCAGCTTGCGGGCACGCGTAGGATCGGTCGGATTGTGGCGGTTGCCCTGCTCGAACGGACTGATATGCATGTTGTTCAGGAACATCTCGCCATTGCGGATTGTTGCGAACGCATCGTTGAGATTGGCGCGTCCGGTCCGCAAGGATTTGATTTCCGTACCCATGAGCACCATGCCGGCTTCGTAGGTTTCCTCGATGAAATAATCATGGGACGCCTTCTTGTTCTGAGCCAGCGGCTTCTGGGACTGGTCCTTCTTCGGAGCCATGGTGCTTCGCTCCCTTCTGTCGTCGGAATGGGGGGACTGACTTAAGTCCTATCGGCACTTATTGTAGCAAATGAAATCAGGTCTCAGCAATTGCAGTGCTGCTTACAAGCAGGACGGCTTTCCTCCGCCATAAAGCGAAACCTTGGCGTTCGGGAGGACTCAGGCCGCCAATAGCGGCAACCGATCTTCTTCGAGATGAAAAACCGGGGATTGCCGCATCGGCAATCCCCGTGTTCATACCCGCCTTGGCGGGGTATCGAATCCTTCACCTGCGCCATAAGCGACAGCTTATGCTTCCGGCGTGCTGCCGCCCTGGTTCGCGCCGGCATCGCCGCCGCTCACAGGAGGAGCTCCCGCGCCGCCTTTGTTCTTCTTGCGGCGGGAACGGCTGCGCTTGGACGGGCCGCCCTCGGCAGCGGCCGGAGCCGCCGCGGAGTCGCCTTCATTGCGGTCGAAGTCCGCGAAGATCTCTTGGATATCGACATCCGTCACCTGACGAATGGAAGGCGCCGTGCTGCCGCCCTTGCGCTTCTTGCGGCGCTGGCGATTGCCTGCGGACGTGCTGTCCTGCGGCGCTGTCGCCGTCTCCTGAGGGGCGGCGGAGATGCTAGGTCCGCGAGCGCCCTTAGGAGGACGTGAGCCGCCGCGAGGG
>NZ_CBRA020000073.1:0-3264 GCF_000469945.2 Paenibacillus sp. P22
CCGACGTTCTCTTCATTGAGCAGCAGTCGAATGTCTTCCTGTTCCGCCAACCATTCTCTGCTCCCATCCGTGGAGCCATTGTCCACAATGATTAATTCATAAGTATTTGGTTCGGTATAGCTACGAATGCTTTCAATGCATTGTTTTGTGTATTCCAATTGATTAAATGTCAACATGACTATACTAGTTTTCCCAACCATTTGAAATCCCCCTATTAACCACAACATTGATAGTTATATATCGTCTAATCAAGATGATTTCATTATGATGAGAAGGATAATTTCTATTGAAATGCCAATCTCCTTCCGATATACATAGCAAGCAAACTTTACGGGTTAGGAGACAATTAAATGTTGTTATCTCTGTGCATGATCGTCAAGAACGAACAGGATGTGCTGGAACGCTGTCTGGAAAGCGTCAAGAGCGCCGTGGATGAAATCATCGTCATTGATACGGGATCCACGGACCGCACGAAAGCAATCGCTTTGTCCTACCAAGCTCAGGTTTATGAGTATGCTTGGAGTAATGATTTTTCCGCGGCTCGCAATGAAGGCGTTAAAAGAGCAGCAGGAAAGTGGATTCTTGTCATGGATGCGGACGAATATTTCGCCGCCGGAGATGCAGACAAACTCAGGAGGTTCCTGGAAACCGCCGAGCCTTCTCCCCATCTTATTTATTCTATTAATGTCATCAACTTTGTAGGGAAATCCAAGGAACAGGCCGCTATTACTTCCGGCGAAATTCCCCGCCTATTTCCGAACGGATATGGCATTGAATATTATCGTCCCATCCATGAACAGCTCCGCTCCCAATCGGGAGAGCTGCTGTCTTCATTGGCCCCTGTCTCTCTCTTCCATACTGGCTATCTGGAGGAAATGGTCAACAGCAAGGCCAAGCTGGACCGGAATGCCGGTATTTTCAAGGAACTAAAGAACAAGCAAGGCTTCTCGGCTTATGATTATTACACCCTCGGCAATGAATGCGCCGTGGGCAAGGATTTTCAAAAAGCGGTTTATTACTATGAACGGGCCATCAAGAAACAGAGTAAGTTGATCAACTCTTCCTGGTTCCCACATTGCGTCATCTCGCTTATTCACAGCTATTTGGTGCAAAACCGGATGTTTGATGCCTGGAAGCTCACAGAGGAGAAACTTAGCGCATGGAAGGATTATCCGGAATATGCCTTTTACAAGGCAACCATTCTTCATCATCTCGGTTTTATGGAAGAAGCCGAGATGACTTATGTACAAACCATAGAAACGGCCGCTTCAAAATCAAAAGAATCCCAGGTTTTTTGGCTCGAAAGCGCCGAATTCGCATCTACTATTCCTATGCGCAAGTTAAGTTCTATCTATGAATGGCAAAAAAAAATGGTCCGAGGCCGTTCATTATTTAACCAAGCTTCTCATGCAGGACTTATACGATTACAGCGCTCTGAGAGCCCTGCTCAAAATCATGACAAGATTCGATACCACTGAAGCGACCATAGAGCTCTTGGACAAGCTTTATGAGCCAGGCAACAGCAAACACCGCTACATATTGTTCCGGTCGGCTCTGGCCAATCATGCCGCAGAGCTGAGCAGGCATTATTATGAATCTATAGCAGGTGATCTGGCTTTGTCCCATGAAGACATGCTGGAATACTTCTTCCTCATTAAAGATAAATCCGGATATGCACAGACAGCAGCTCTCATTCCATCCGGCTTCATTCATGAGCGAATGGCAAGAATCCACGCCTTGGCTGATCATGCATGGGGGTTGTCACTGGCTCTTCCCTTGTCTCTTGATGATTCGGAGGAACAGAATCAAGCCGCCCATCGGATCGAGGCCATTCGTTCCTATCTTCGGGGAGAAACCGAACCAGAAGACGTGACGCTGGAAAACTTCGGTCCCCTGCTCGACTTGTTGAAGGACAGCTTCAATTTCCGCGAGTTCGCTATTTATGACCAGCTGATCAACCGCTATTCCCATGATTTCGTCATCCAGCAAATGGCCGACTACATGTTTGTCCAAGAGCAGACCGAGATCGCCTTGAACTACTACAGCCTTCTTCTGGAGCAGAATGCTTTGAACGGAAAAAATATGGAGAACCTAGCCATTCACCATCTTCATCAAAATTTAGTGGAAAACGGTCTGGCATTCCT
This sequence comes from Paenibacillus sp. P22, assembly GCF_000469945.2. NCBI lineage: Bacteria > Bacillati > Bacillota > Bacilli > Caryophanales > Paenibacillaceae > Paenibacillus > Paenibacillus sp. P22. The sequence continues at coordinate 2,145 of NZ_CBRA020000073.1, forward strand.
TGAAGAAGCCATTCGAGAGCTGCCCGGGCAAATTTATCTTTATGTGCTTTATCTCAAGCATGCCAGCGAGCCGCTGAAAAAAGAAGAATACCGTCAGAAGCTGCTGGCTCAATTCCCAGGCGCTCGCAAGCTTCCTATCTTCACCGATTTATTGGCCCGATAAAAAAGGATTGCCTGCATGCAGCAGGCAATCCTTAATTTCTTTTATCGATGAAATAGCTTCCTTGCATACTTGTTTGTTCATAGGCGTTTTTCTGGGATCTGGACTGATTTATTTTCAGGAGGGCCATCGAAGCCTCGTCTTTCAGCTCGACCATTCTGGAGAGGATCGGCCCGTCAAAAGAGAGCAAGACTTGAATCCTGCTCCTGTCTTCTTCCGTCAATTCTCCGTCTTGGATTCCATTCAGGACTTCTTCCCTCAGATCCACGAGCTCTTCCAGCTGCTCATATTCGACCTTGTACAGCTGCTGAGCCAGCTGCTCCGTGTATTCCTGCAAATATTTAAGCCTGCTCTCGACACTCATGCCTGCTGCTGAAGAGGCATACTGCCCGCCACTTTCTTCCAAGACTCTCGCAATTCGTTCAAGTGAGCGACAACTTCTTCCGCTTGCTTCGGATTCTTGCCGATATTGGCTTGAATCAGTTGATGAAGCATGTATTCGTAGATGTTGACCAACTGGCTCGAAATCGGGTAATCGAAATTCAAAGATGCGATCAGCTCATGCAGAATCGCCTCTGCTTTGCAAAAACAATTGTTGGCGAGTTCATAGTTGCGCTGCTCGACTCCCATGATTCCCTGCTTGGTAAAGCGAATGGCCCCATCATAGAGCATGAGGACTAGCTGAATCGGCGTAGCGGTCTGGGCTGATAATTGCTGATATTTCTGGTAGGGAGACTGTATCACACCAGGTCACTCCTTTTATTGGCTTCCAAAGGCTCCCGACTGGGAACTATAGCGGTTGATCGCCGTTTCCATCGCGGTAAATTGTTTGTAATATCGGTTTTCCTTATTCGTCAGCAATCGGTTCATATCGCTGATTCGGGTATCGAGAGTCCGAAGCTGTTCGCCCAGCATCGAATTGGCCATGAAGGTTCCATTTTTGTCCGTGCTGTATGACGA